>JACIWU010000005.1 GCA_014360805.1 Chloroflexota bacterium | reverse complement strand
GTGGCTGAGCCCCGCGCTATACCGACCTCACCCCCTCGGTCCCCCTCTCTGCTTGCGGCGTTCAGGGGCGGACAGGGGTGAGGTGCGTGGCCCGCGTGCACCCCTCACCCTGGCCCTCTCCCGGCGGGAGAGGGGGCGAAGCCCTGCGCGTTTGTGCTTCGGGCGCGGGGCGGCTATAATGCGGGCAGGCATCGTATCCCGAGGGGGCATCCGGAGGTGGGGCAGCGCCTGTGCGAATTGGCCTGAACGCTCAACTTTTGTCCCTGTCCGACAGTTATCGCGGGGCAGGCATCGCGCACTACATCCATCAGACTCTTGTCCACCTACCGCGCGTGGGTGCGCACACGTATATCGCCTTCGTGGCCGACAAGACGTTCCGTGCGGACGGAATGGAGGTCGTGCCTGCGCGCCTGCCCACGTCGCGCCCGCCTGTGCGTATCTTCTGGGAGCAAGCCTTCTTGCCGCTGGAACTGGCCCGGCGCCGCGTGGATTTGCTCCACGCCATGGCGTTCGTAACGCCGGTGCTTGCCCCTGTGCCCTCGGTCGTAACGGTTTACGATCTCTCGTTTGCGCTGTTCCCGGAGAGTTTTCGCCCGTTCAACCGTTGGTATCTGACCACCATGACGCGGCGGTCGGTGCGCAAGGCCCGCGCGGTCATCGCCATCTCGCAGAACACGGCCAATGACCTGCACCGCCTGTGGGACGTGCCGCACGACAGGATTCACCTGGCCTACTGCGGCGTGGATGACATCTTCCGACCCATGCCCGCGAGCGAGGTTGCGGCCTTTCGCGAAGCCAGGGGGCTGCCTGCGCGCTACATTCTGTTCGTGGGCACGCTGGAACCGCGCAAGAACGTGGTGCGTCTCCTGGAAGCGTATGCGCTCCTGAAAAGGCAGGGTCTGCCGCACAAACTGGTCGTGGCGGGGGGCAAGGGCTGGATGTACGAACCCATCTTTGAGGCGGTGGAGCGCCTGGGGTTGGGGGCGGAGGTGCTCTTCCCCGGCTTCGTGCCGCGACAGGAATTGCCTTTGTGGTATAATGGGGCGGATGTGTTCGTGTACCCGTCGCTGTACGAGGGGTTTGGCCTGGGGCCGCTGGAAGCCATGGCGTGCGGGACGCCCGTCGTGGTGTCGGATCGCGCGTCGCTGCCCGAGGTGGTCGGGGACGCCGGGCTGACGGTGCCGCCGGACGACGCGCCTGCCCTGGCGGAGGCCATGGGCGCGATTCTGAGCGATGCGGCGCTGGCAACCCGCCTGCGCGAAAGGGGGCTGCGCCGCGCCGGCGAGTTCACGTGGGAGCGCACGGCCCAGGCCACCGTGCGGGCATACGAAAGCGTCATGTCGGAGATGCGGCATGTCTAGGCGTTACCGTCAGACCGTGGCCTTGCTCACGGCCCTAACCGACATCGTGCTCATCAACGTGGCCTTCGCGCTGGCCTATTTCGTGCGCTACCAACTGGAATGGCCCCGCCCGGTCATAGACGAGTACTACGTGCCTTATCAGACGTTCATCCCCATCGCCGCGCTCTTCACCGGGGTGCTCTTGCTGACCTTCCTCCTGGAGCGCGTGTACGAGGTGCGCCGAGGCCGCCCGTGGCTGGACGAGGTGTACGCGGTCGTCAACGGCACGACGAACGGGGTGATTCTGCTCATCGTGTTCTTCTTCGTCTCGGGTTCGCCGCTGTATTCCCGCCTGATATTCCTGTACGCGGCGGTCGCGGTTGTGGTGGTTTTGGGCCTGGGCCGCGCCGTGCGCAACTGGATTCTGAACGCGTTGCGCAGGCGGGGGGTCGGCGTGGATCGGGTGCTGGTGGTGGGGGCCGGCGAGACGGGCCGCATGCTCATGCGCAACATCGTCGCCCAGCCCGAACTGGGCTACCGCATTGTGGGCTACGTGGACGACGACCCGAAGAAGGCCAACGGCGCTGTCGGCAGGTTCTCGGGGCTGGGCACGGTGGACGACCTGCCGCAGATTCTGGCCGCGGGGAAGGTGGACGAGGTCATCGTAACGCTGCCCTGGATGTACCATCGCAAGATTCTGCGCATTGTCAACGAGTGTGCGCGCTCGGACATTCGCGCCCGCATCGTGCCCGACCTGTTCCAGATGTCCGTGCGGCGGCTGGACATGGACAACCTGAACGGCTTGCCGCTGCTGTCGGTGCAGGAGCCGCGCATCAGCACCGCCGGGCAGATTGCCAAGCGCGTGCTGGACATTATCGGCGCTGCCGTCGTCCTGATTCTCACGGCTCCCTTCATGGCGCTGGCGGCGCTGGCCATACGGCTGGACTCGCCGGGGCCGATTCTGTTCCGACAGGAGCGCGTGGGCCGAGGCGAGTCGCGGTTCACGCTGTACAAGTTCCGCACCATGTACAAGGACGCCGAGGAGCAGTTGGAGACGCTCAAGTCCCACAACGAGGCGTCGGGGCCTTTGTTCAAGATGAAAAACGACCCGCGCATCACGCGCGTGGGCCGCATTCTCCGCCGCACCAGCGTGGACGAACTGCCCCAGTTGTACAACGTGCTGAAGGGGGAGATGAGCCTGGTGGGGCCGCGTCCGCCCCTGCCGCGCGAGGTGGAGCAGTACCAGGACTGGCATCGCAGGCGGCTGGCCGTGGCTCCGGGCATCACGGGCCTCTGGCAGGTGAGCGGGCGCAGCGATCTGACCTTTGACGAGATGGTGCTCCTGGACTTGTACTACATTGAGAACTGGTCGCTCTTTCTGGACTTCAAGATTCTGTTGCGCACGATCCCGCAGGTGATCTTCGCGAGGGGGGCCTACTAGGCCCTGCGGGCGGCGCGCAACGGTGAAATCGCCGTTTCCCATGTGCGAGGGGGAGAATGAACCACTGGAAGGAAATTGACACGGATGCGCTGGTGCAATTCGCGCAGGACTTGATCCGAATTCCCAGCCCCTCTGGGCAGGAGGGTGCTTTGGCGCAGCGGCTCGCCGAGGAGATGCGGCGGCTGGGCTGGGAGAATGTCTTCACGGACCGCATCGGCAACGTGGTGGGGCGGCTGGGCAGCGGCGAGCCGCCCATCCTGCTGTACAACGGCCACATGGACACGGTAGGCCCGGGCGACCCCAAGCAGTGGACGCGCGACCCCTACGCCGCCGAGTTGGAGAACGGCATCCTGTACGGCCTGGGGGCGGTGGACATGAAGGGCGCGCTGGCGGCCATGGTGCATTCCGCGCCCGCCATCCAGGCCCGCGCCCCTCGGCTGAGGGGAACGCTCTATGTGGTGGGGGTGGTGCAGGAAGAGCCGGCCGAAGGGCTGGGGATGAAGGTGCTCGTGGAGGAGGAAGGCATCCGCCCGGACTTTGTCGTGCTGGGCGAGGCGACCAACCTGCAGGTGTCCAGGGGCCAGCGGGGCCGGGTGGAGATTCGCGTTACCACCCACGGGCGCGCGTGCCATGCCTGCTCGCCCGAACAAGGCCGCAATGCCATCAACGCCGCCGCCCGCATCATCTTTGAGACCGAACTCCTGGCCCCCAAATTCCTGTCCGACCCGTTCCTGGGGCCTGGCACGCTGGCGGTTACACAGATTGAGAGCATGGCGGGCAGCCGCAACGCCATCCCTGCCGCCTGCACGTTCTACCTGGACCGCAGGCTCACGCTTGGCGAGACGGAGGCGAAGGCGCTGGCCGAGATTCAGCACATCGTGGCCCGAGAGCGCCTGAAAGCGGATGTGGCGGTGAGCGAGTGGGACATCGTGAGTTACACGGGCTACCGCGCCCGCGTGCGCGATTCCTATCCCGCGTGGGTGGTGCCCGAAGACCATCCGCTGGTGCAGGCGGTAACGCAGGCCGTGAAGCAGACGCTGGGGTACAAGCCTCGCTTGGAACGTTGGGCCTTCTCCACCGACGGGGTCTACACGATGGGCGTCGCCGGCATACCGACGGTGGGGTTTGGCCCGGGCGATGAGAAACTCGCCCATACCGTGGACGATCACGTGAAGGTGGCCGACCTGGTGGCCGCTGCGCAGGTCTACGCGGCCCTGGCCGTGCGGATGCTGGGCGAGTAGCGCGGAAGGAGCAGAGGCCCGATGCCTGCCATCATTCTTGTAGGAGCCCAATGGGGCGACGAAGGCAAAGGCAAGATCACCGACCTCCTCGCCGCGCAGGTTGATGTTGTGGCGCGCTATGGCGGGGGCGACAACGCAGGCCACACCGTTGTCGTTCGGGGCGAACGCTTCGCGCTCCACCTGGTGCCGTCGGGCGTGCTGCACCCGGGCACCGAGTGCATTCTGGGCAGCGGGATGGTCATCAACCCGTCGCGGCTGGTGCAGGAACTGGATGGCCTGGCCGCCCGCGGCGTGGATGTTTCGCGGGTGCGCGTGAGCAGCGCCGCTCACCTCATCATGCCGTGGCACATTGCGCTGGATGCGGCCCAGGAAGCCGCGCGCGGCGGCTCCAAAATCGGCACCACCCGCCGAGGCATCGGCCCCGCCTACGCGGACAAAGCCGCCCGCATGGGCATCCGCGTGGGCGACATGCTGGACGACGACCACCTGGCCGCCATCATCCGCGCCCGCGCCGAGGAGAAACGCCCCTTCTTCCGCGCCTACGGCCTGGATGAGCCGGGGGTGGAGGCCGTCGTCTTGCAGTACCAGGAGTACGCGGCGCGCCTCCGCCCGCACATCGCCGATACGGTGCGCCTGGTGCACCAGCGCCTCGCCGAGGGCAAGACCATCCTGTGCGAAGGGGCGCAGGGCACGCTGCTGGATTTGGATCACGGGACATATCCATTCGTTACCAGTTCCTCCCCGGTCGCGGGCGGCGCGCTCACGGGGCTGGGCATCGGCCCGGGCCAGGTGAGCCGCGTCATCGGCGTGGCCAAAGCCTACGCGACGCGGGTCGGCATGGGGCCATTCCCCACCGAACTGACCGATGACACTGGCGAGCAGTTGGTCGTCATCGGTGGCGAGTACGGCACGACGACCGGCCGCCGCCGAAGGGCCGGCTGGCTGGACTTGGTGGCGTTGCGCTACGCCGTCCGCGTCAACGGCATCACCGAACTGGCGCTGACGAAACTGGACGTGCTGGGGGCGTTCCCGGAGATACGGGTCTGCGTCGCCTACCGGTGCAGAGGCGAAAGGCTCACGGATTTCCCCACGGAGGCGCGCATCCTGGCCCTGTGCGAGCCGGAATACGAGACGCTGCCCGGCTGGCAGTGCGAAATCTCCCATGTGCGGAGCCGCCAGGCGCTGCCCCCGGCCGCGCGCGCCTACGTGGCCTACCTGGAGCATCGCCTGGGCGTGCCCATCCGCATCATCTCCGTCGGCCCGGAACGCGACGAGACCATCGTGGAGGCGCGAGGGTGATTGAGCGGTACGCGCGCCCGGCTATGCGCGACCTGTGGACGACGGAGAACAAATACCGCCAGTGGCTGCGCGTGGAGATTCTCGTGTGTGAAGCCCTGGCGCTCCTGGGGCAGATACCGCCGTCCGCCGCCGAACGCATCCGGGCCAACGCCCGCTTCCGCCCCGAACGCATCGCCGAGTTGGAGACCGATTTGCGCCACGACGTGCTCGCCTTCCTCACCGACGTGGGCGAGAGCCTGGGCGACGACGCGCGATATCTGCACCTGGGCCTCACCTCTTCGGACATCGTGGACACGGCCCAGGCGGTGCTCCTGGCGCAGGCGACCGACATGCTCGTTGACGGCGCCAGCCGCCTGGTGGCCGTGCTCAAAGGGCAAGCCCTGCGCTACAAAGACACGCCGATGATCGGCCGCACCCACGGCGTGCATGCCGAACCCATCACCCTGGGGCTGAAGTTCGCCCTGTGGGCTTTTGAGATGGACCGCAATCGGCGTCGCCTGGCGCAGGCGCGCGAGGCCGTGGCGGTGGGCAAGATATCGGGCGCGGTGGGCACCTACGCCACGGTGGATCCATTTGTGGAGGAGTACGTGTGCGGCAAGTTGGGCCTGCGCGCGGAGCCCGTGTCTAGCCAGATCGTGCCCCGCGACCGGTATGCGGAACTCCTGGCTGCCATCGCCATCACGGGGGCGTCGCTGGAGAAGTTCGCCACGGAGGTGCGCCACCTGCAACGCACGGAGGTCATGGAGGCCGCCGAGCCTTTCGGCGAACGGCAGAAAGGCTCCTCGGCCATGCCCCACAAGCGCAACCCCGTGCAGGCCGAGCAGATATGCGGCCTGGCCCGCGTGCTGCGCGGCTACCTGACGACGGCGCTGGATAACATCGCCCTGTGGCACGAGCGCGACATCAGTCATTCCTCTGCGGAGCGCATCATCCTCCCTGGGGCCACGTCGCTGCTGGACTACATGCTGGATCGGATGTGCGCCTTGCTGGGCGACCTGGAAGTTTTCCCCGAGAACATGGCTCGCAACCTGGCCCTGTCTCGCGGGTTATTCGCTTCGCAGAGGGTGATGCTGGCCTTGGTGGAGAAGGGCATGTCCCGCGAGGACGCCTATGCGCTGGTGCAAGGCGCGGCCATGGACGCCTGGCGGCAGGGTCAGGAGTTCCGCCAGGCGCTGGAGGATCGGGGCGTCTCACGCTACCTTTCTGCCGAAGACCTGGACACTCTTTTTGACCTCACCTTCTATCGCCGAAACCTGGAGGTGATCTTCCGTCGGCTTGAGGCGCTGTAGGATGCTCACGCGGCATGCCGGCGAGGGGTATAAATCTTGCGAGGTAAGGAGGCACGCATGAAGCGCGTTGTGAGCATCAGCCTGGGCAGTTCGCACCGCGACCACGTCGTGGAGGTAGAACTGCTGGGCGAACGAGTCCGCATAGAGCGCATCGGCACCGACGGCGACATGGGCCGCGCCCAACAGATGTACCGCGACCTGGACGGGCAGGTGGATGCCTTCGGCGTCGGCGGCACCGATTTGGCGCTCCGCGTGGAGGACAAGCCGTATCCGCTGTACTCGGTGTTGCCGCTGGTGGCAGGAGTGAAGAAGACGCCCGTCGTGGACGGCGGTGGGCTGAAGCACACGCTGGAGCGCCGCGTGATGCAGGTGGTGGAGGCGGAGATCGGCGACGCCATCTTGCCCAAGACGGCCCTCATCACCTCGGCCGCCGACCGCTTTGGCATGGCCCAGTCCTTCGCCGAAGCGGGCTACGATACCGTGTACGGCGACCTGATGTTTGCGCTGGGCCTGCCCATCCCCATCAAGGGCATCAAGAACCTGAAGCGCCTGGCAGCGGTGCTCCTTCCGATATTCGGGCGGCTTCCCTTCAGCATGTTGTACCCCACGGGCGAGAAGCAGCGCCAAAACAAGCCCAAGTTTGAGCGATACTACCGCTGGGCTTCGGTCATCGCAGGCGACTTCAACTACATCTACCGCCACATGCCCGCGCGGCTGGACGGCAAAGTCGTCGTAACCAATACCACCACCGCCGCCGACGTGCAGATGCTGCGGAATGCGGGCGTGCGCTATCTGGCTACGACGACGCCTCGGCTTGAGGGGCGCACCTTCGGCACGAATGTGATGGAGGCGTGCCTGGTGGCCCTGGCGGGGTTGGGCCGCCCGCTTACCGATTCGGAGATTGAAGCCATGCTCCAGAAACTGAACCTGCACCCGACGGTGGAGGCCCTATGAGCGCCGAGAAACTGGATGCCATCATCCTGGCGGGCGCAACCGCAGGCGAGGCCGATCCCCTGCTGGAGGGCAAGTTCGTTCGCAAGAAGGCGCTTCTGCCGATATTCGGCAAGGCCATGGTTGTGTACGTGGAAGAGGCGCTGCGGGCCAGCGGGTGCGTGGATCGCATCGTGTGCGTGGGGCTGGGGCCCGATGACGAAGTCGCGTTCACGGGGCCGGTGGTGCGCCTGGCGGCCCAGGGCGACATCGTGGCGAACACGCTGGCGGGGCTGGAGTGGCTTCGGGCGACGGGGCACGTGTCGCCGTATGTCCTCATCGCCTCGTCGGACATCCCGCTCCTCACCGGGCCGGTGGTGGCCCGCTTTGCCGACACGTGCGTGCGGCGCGGCGGCGACCTCTTCTACTCCGTCGTGGAGAAGTCCATCCTGGAGGCGGCGTTCCCAGGCTCGGGCCGTAGTTATGCGCATCTCAAGGACGGCTACTGGGACGGCGGCGACCTATTCATGGTGCGGTCCGACCTATCCATGCAGAAGGTGCAGATGATGCGTGACCTCATTGCCCAACGCAAGGACGCGCTGAAGATGGCTCGGGTGCTTGGGCCACGCTTCTTGCTGGCCATCGTGCTCCGCCGCCTCACCCTCGCCGACGCCGAGCGGCGCGTCAGCGAGATTTTGAACATTGAGGGACGTGTCGTGGCCTCGCCCGACTGGGAACTGGCGATGGACGTGGACAAGCCGCACCAGTTGGACATGGTGATTCGCTACATGGAGGCGCGCCGCGCATGAGCCTTTGGCGGGCGGCGGTGGCCCTGGATCAGCGGGTCAGTCGCGGGTTGCGGATTCCCGACGGCGCGCGCGGGCCTCGCTTGGTCGCCCTGGTCGTTGCCCACCTGGGCGATAGCCCGCTGTGGGCGGCCGTGCTCGTCGCGCTGTATGTATGGGGCGGGGCCTCGCTGCGCGCCCTTGCGGTTCGCATGGCCGCCGCGGTGCTGACCGTCGGCATCCTCGTGGCGGTAGTCAAGCGGCTGGCGCGACGGCCCCGCCCCGATGGGCATGGCTTTGCCCTCTACTCGCGCTCCATGGATCGCTACTCGTTCCCGTCGGGCCACGCGGCGCGGGTGGCGGCGGTGGCGGTAGTCGTGGGCGCGGCGTATCCGTGCATCGCCCCGGCGGTTGCCGCGTGCGCGCTGGGCGTGGCGATGGCGCGGGTGGCGCTGGGCGTGCACTACGCGGGCGACGCGCTGGGCGGGCTGCTGCTGGGCGCGGTCGTCGCGGCCGCGTGGGTGGCTGGGGTGTAACGGCTGCCGCTTTGAGGTCTCACGACCGAGCGCGCAGGGCTTGCAGAGAGAAGCGCCCCGCCCTCTCGGCGGTGAAACGTTCTGGGGAGTGTAGGGTGTCCAAACCATCGCGCCGCGTGATTCGGGCCAGCGAAATCGGCCAGTTCGCATATTGCGCCAGGGCCTGGTACCTGGGCAGCGTCCTGGGCCTGCCGTCGGCCAACGTCGCATACCTGGAAGCCGGCACCGACGCCCATCGCCGCCACGGGCGCAGGGTGTACCTGGCGCTCGTCCTGCAGAGGGTGGGCGTGCTCCTGGCGGTTCTGGGGGCGTTGGCGCTGGCGGCGTGGGCAGTCGCGCGCGTGTGGGGAGGGTGAGATGCCGACGCCGCTCATCGCGCTTGCCGCGCTGCTCTTGCTCGTCATGGGGGTGGCCCTCTGGCTGTGGGCGCGCAGGCAGTGGGCCTCGGCGGGACTGCCGCGTGGCCGTCTGGTGTACGGCGACACGGGCAGGTGGGAACGCACGCGCGAATCCCTGTACTCCCGCCGCTACGGACTCACCGGCAGGCCCGACTACCTGGTGCGGGTTGGGAACGCGCGCGTTCCCGTGGAGGTGAAGTCGGGCCAGGCCCCCGCCGGGCCTTACGAGGGGCATGTGCTGCAACTGGCGGCCTACTGCCTGCTGGCCGAAGAGACGTTCGGCGTTCGCCCGCCCTACGGCCTGCTTCGCTACGACAACGCCACGCTTCAGATTCCCTACGATGACTCCCTGCGCCGCAGGCTGTTGGATACGCTGGCGGCCATGCGGCAGGCGCACGCCGAAGGCTCGGCCCAGCGCAATCACGAGTCGGCGCAGAAGTGCCTGCGGTGCGGCCAGCGGGACAACTGCGACCAGCGCCTGGCTTGAGGCTGGGGGTGAGGTGCGCCCGCGTGGAGCAAATTGCCAATTTGCTCTACACCCTCGGCGCGGCGGAGAGGTCGGGCGCGCGGCCATGCGCCCGCTGACCTCATCTCCTCATTCCCCCTCTCCGCCCGTGTGAAACACGTGCGACGCACCTCCGAGGTGCGTCGCACGTTGTGCCCCGCCCGCCCGACGCTAAAGCATCGGGCTGAACGGGGCGAAGCCCTGCGGGCTGGGGTAGCCCCGAAGGGGCTTCGTGCACGTAGCGCGGGGGGTTAGCCCCGCGCGGTCATGCGCCCACCGACCTCACCCCCTCGGTCCCCCCTCTCCGCGTGCGGCGAGGGGGAAGCCGAAGGCTGGGGGGCGATGCGCCCGTGCCCGCTTCGCCCGCAGTGGCGGACGATGGTATCTGGCCGCATGGACTCGCCAACGGGAAGTAGAACCGAATCGTTTTCGCGGTAGAGTGTCTTTTTCGGTAAGAATTGCGTAACGCAGACCACAGATGTTGGGGCCAGGCATGGAAACCGATCCCGTGCTCGCCATGGGTGGGCGGCGCAATGCCGAGACACGTAGGGCGGCTTTCCATAGCCGCCGAAGGCAGAGGGGGCAGGTATGGAAACCCGCCCTACGCTCTATGCGTTTCATGCTGCCGCTCATCGGTCTGGTAAGTCTCCACCGAAATGTATACACTATCGTTTGCGCCCGTCCCTTGCGCCCGCGCCGCCTTTGGCTATAATGACCCTGTGAATCCGAGAGGAATGCGAGACCGCGCACGTGGCCAATGAGAAGGTTGCCTTCAAGCGCATAGGCATTCTCTTTCACCCAAAACTGCCCGCTTCGCTGCCCCTGGGTGAGGAGATCGCGGCGTTCCTGCGCGAGCGGGGCCTGTCGCCCTGGCTGTGTTCGGCCTGGGACGAGGACGAGGTGAAGAGCCGCGTCTGCGACCTGGACTTGCTGCTCACGCTGGGCGGCGATGGCACCGTCCTGCGGGCGGCGCGTATGGCTGCGCGCATGGGCGTGCCCATCCTGGCGATGAAGGTGGGCCGCCTGGGTTTCCTCTCCGAGTTTGAGCCTGCCGTCTGGCGCGAGCGGCTTCCCGCGATCCTGGAGGGCAACTTCTGGATAGAGGAGCGGATGATGCTCCACGCCGAGGTGCTGCGGGGCGACAACCACCTGAACTCCTACGAGGCCCTGAACGAAGTCGTCGTCAGTCGGGGGGCGCTGGCCCGCATCGTGCGCCTGGCCACGTACATTGACGGCGGGTACATGACCACCTACGCGGCCGACGGCATCATCGTGGCCACGCCCACGGGTTCTACGGCCTACGCGCTGGCGGTGGGCGGCCCCATCCTCCCGCCCGAACTCAAGAACATCCTGGTGATTCCCATCGCCCCGCACTTGAGCCTGGATCGCGCCATCGTCCTGTCGCAGGGGGCTTCGGTGCGCATTGAGGTCTCCACGGACCACAGGGCCATGCTCACCGTGGACGGGCAGTTTGAGGTGGCGGTCATGGACGGCGACAACGTCCGCGTAACGGCGAGCGCGCACGTGGCCCGTTTCATCCGCACCCGCGAGCGCACGTATTTCTATCGCAGCCTGATGAAGCGGCTCACCATCAACCACGGCGAAGAGACGGGAGAATGACCGCGGACGAGGTTCGGGAACTGTTGCAGCAGGGACGGGCGGCGCACCGCGCGGGCGAGGATGCGGTGGCGGAGTCGTTGTTCCGCCGCGCTTCCGAGATCGCGCCCGACCGTGCCGACGTGTGGTTGGAACTCAGCGGCGTAACGCACGACATGGGCGAGAAGCGCCGCTGCCTGGAGCGCGCCGCTGCGTTGGACCCTGCCAACGAGGAGGTGAAAGCGGCCCTGGCCTGGGTGCGGCGCCACGAAGCCGAGTTGATCGCCCGGGGACAGGTGCCCGAGGCGTACAAGCCCCCGTCCAGGCTGGCCCCCGCACCCGAGAGCGCCGTCGCCGAAACCGAGGAGATTCTGCATTGCGCGCGCCACCCCGACGTGGAAACCACGCTGCGCTGCAATCGGTGCGGCACGCCCATCTGCCCACGCTGCGCCATCCAGACGCCCGTGGGGTTTCGGTGTCCCGACTGCGTCCGCGCCCAGAGCGCCGTATTCTACAACGCGGTTTGGACCGACTATGTTGTCGCCGCGGTCGTGGCGCTGATCTTTTCCGCGGGGGTAGGTTTGCTGGCTTCGCTGGTGGGCTGGTTCTTCATGCTCTTCATCGGCCCTGCCGCGGGCGGGTTGCTGGGCGAAATCATCTTTCGGGCGGTGCGCCGCCGGCGGGGACGCCAACTGTGGGCAGTAACGGGCGCGGCAATGGTCATCGGGGCGTTGCTGCCGTTGGTCAGCATCGCGCTGCTGGCGCGGGACTTTCGGGCGCTTCTGTCGCCCTATGAGTTGCTGGCCGTGGGGCTATACCTGGTGCTGGGCGTGGGCGCGGCCATCGCCCGACTGCGATGATACGGCATGAGCGGGGAGGGCGGGGTTGCTGTCTGAACTCCACATCCGCAATTTCGCGATTATAGATGAACTCACCCTTCGCCTGGGCGCGGGCCTGCATATCCTCACGGGCGAGACGGGCGCGGGCAAGTCCATCATCGTGGACGCGGTGGCGCTTCTCCTCGGCGGGCGCGCCGATACCGAGGTCGTCCGCGCTGAGGCCGACTTCGCGCTGGTGGAAGGGACGTTCACCCTGGATGCGGCCGCCCAGGCCGAAATCGCCCCCATCCTGGCCGAAGGCGGGCTGGAAAGCGAAGGCGAGACGCTCATCCTCTCGCGGGAGGTGCGGCGCGAGGGCCGTAATATCTGCCGTATCAACGGCCGCGCCGTAACGTTGCGCCAGTTCCAGATGGTGGGCGAGCGCCTGATAGACATTCACGGCCAGGGCGACCACCTGAGCCTGCTGCGGGTGCAGGAGCACATCAACTTCCTGGACCGCTACGGCGGCCTGATGGACGCGCGGCGCGAAGTGGCCGACCTGGTGCACGAACTGCGCGGCGTGCGGAGGGAACTGCGGGAACTCCAGCAGGACGAGCGCGAACTGGCGCGGCGGGTGGAACTGCTCCATTACCAGGTGAGCGAAATCAACGCGGCGGCCCTCCGCGTGGGCGAAGAAGAGGAACTCCTCCAGGAGCGCACGCGCCTGGCCAACGCCGAGCAATTGCAGTCCCTCGCCGAGGAAGCCTACCACCGCCTGTACGAGGGCGGCGAAGAGCAACTGTCGGCCACCGACCTGCTGGGCCAGGTGGAGCAGAGCCTGGCGGGCCTGTGCCGCTACGACGTGCGATGGGAAACCTGGCTTCAGGCGGTGCGGGATGTGCAGTATCAGTTGGACGACCTGGCGCGTGAACTGCGCGACTACGGCGATCGCATAGAGTACAACCCGAGCAAACTGGCGCGGGTGGAAGAGCGCCTCAACCTGTACTTCAACCTGAAACGGAAGTACGGCGACACCGTAGAGGAGGTGCTGGAGTTCTGCAGGCGCGCGGCCCACGAGTTGGAGACCATCACCCATAGCGAGGAGCGCATCGCCGAACTGCAAGCGGAGGAGCAGCGCCTGTTGCAGCGAATCGGCGAGAAGGCGGCGCGCCTGTCCGCCGCGCGCAAGGAGGCCGCGCAACGACTGTCGGCCGAGGTGGAGCGCGAACTGGCCGACCTGGCCATGGAGAAGGCGCGGTTTGTGGTGGATGTGGCGCAGGACGAGGCCCCCGACGGCGTGCCTGTGAACGGCGCACGGCTGGCCTTTGACGCGACAGGGATTGACCGCGTGGAGTTCCTCGTGGCGCCGAACGTGGGCGAGCCGCTCAAGCCGATGGTTCGGATCGCGTCGGGCGGCGAGACCTCGCGGTTGCTCCTGGCGCTGAAAACCGTCCTGTCGGAGGCCGACCAGACCCCCACGCTGATCTTTGACGAGATTGACACGGGCATCGGCGGCAGGGTGGGTGTGGCCGTGGGCCGCAAACTTTGGACGCTGGCGAGTCGGCACCAGGTCTTGTGCGTAACGCACCTGCCGCAGATCGCGGCGTATGCAGACCGACACCTGGCCATCCGCAAGGAGGTGGTGGCGGGCCGCACGGTTACGCGGGTGGAGGAAATCCGCGATGCGCGCCGCGTGGACGAGATTGCCCAGATGCTGGGCAGCGTTACCGACACCACCCGCGAAAGCGCGCAGGAAATGCTGGAGCGCGTGAAATCCGAGTGCCGCTAGCGGCCCTTTCGCGGCGCACAATGCATAGGAGGGCGAAGCGACGATGACCGACAATCCTCCCATTGTTGAGACGTTCCTGCACCTGATTCAGATTGACAGCCCGACGGGCCATGAGCAGCAGTTGGCGGAGACGCTCCTCGGGATGCTCCGCGACCTGGGGGCGCAGGCGCACACGGACGCTGCGGGCAACGTCATCACCGCGCTGGACGGCGAGGGTGAACCCATCCTGCTGTCGGCGCACATGGACACGGTGGAGCCAGGGCGGGGAATCAAGCCGCGCATCCAGGACGGCATCATCACCAGCGATGGCACGACGATTCTGGGCAGCGACTGCAAGTCGGGCATCGCGGTCGTGCTGGAGGTTCTGCGCAGGCTCAAGGCCACAGGCGCGCGCCACCGCCCTCTGGACATCGTCTTCAGCGTGGGCGAGGAAGGCGGGCTAATCGGAGCCAAGCGGCTGGACGTGTCGGCGGTCCGCGCCAGGGTCGGGCTGGTGCTGGATTCGGGCGGGCCTATCGGGACGTTGGTGCGCCAGGCTCCGTGCCAGGACTCGCTGGCGGTAACGATCCACGGCAAGGCGGCCCACGCCGGCACGGACCCGGAGAAGGGCATCAACGCCATTGTCGTCGCCGCCGAGGCCATCGCGCAGATGCCGCTGGGCCGCATAGACGCCGAGACGACGGCCAACGTGGGCAAGATCGCGGGCGGGGTCGCCACGAACATCGTGCCAGATCGCGTGGAGATTGCCGGTGAGGCGCGGAGCCTCAAGGGCGAGAAACTGGCGGCCCAGACGAGCCGCATGGTGAAGGCATTTGAAGCCGCCGCAGCCCGCCACGGGGCCAGGGCCGAGATTCACGTTACCCGTTCCTACGAAGCCTACCATCTCCCCAACGATCACCCGTGGGTTCGCCACCTCGTCGGCATCTGCAAGCGCCTGGGCGTTGAGCCAATCTTGGTGTCGTCGGGCGGCGGCAGCGATGCCAATGTGTACAACGCCAAGGGGATTCAGTGCGTGGTTACGAGCACGGGCATGAGCAACGTGCACACAACCGCCGAACAGATCGCCATTGCCGACTTGCTGGGCGCAGCCGACTTGGTCTACGCCGTGGTAACGGCGCTCTAGTCCACGAGCAGCGGGAGGTAGCGAGATGGCCGAACTTCTGAGGTCGCTGATGCCCTGGGGGGCCGATGTCATCGTCTGGGTGCAGGGGTTCTCCAACGGCGCGCTGGACGTTCTGTTCACCGTTGCCACCTATCTGGGCAGGGAGCAGTTCTACATCCTGTTCCTCCCCGTCCTGTACTGGTGTATCCACAAGCATTTGGGTAGGGCGCTGTCCATCGTCTTTCTCCTGTCCGAGTACGTCAACGGCATCCTGAAGGACGCTTTCGGTCTGCCCCGCCCTAACGAGTTTGACCCCCGCATCCGCGCGCCCCTGCCGGAGACCAGCCCGTCCTTCCCCAGCGGGCACGCGCAGGGGTCGCTGGTCTTCTGGGGCACGATGGCGGCCCTGGTGCGCCGGAAGTGGATGTGGGTAGTCTCCGTCGTGCTCATCCTGTTGATTTCCCTGTCGCGCATCTACCTGGGCGTGCACTTTCCCCAGGACGTTCTGGGCGGCTGGGTGGTTGGGCTTGTGCTCTTGGCGCTGTACTTCTGGGCGCGGCGCATGGTGCGAGGGGTGATTCTGTCGCTGGGGATTCAACTCGGCATTGCGCTGGTGGTGCCGCTGCTTCTGTTCGCGCTCCATCCCTCGGAAGGCTCGGCGTTGATTACGGGCGTGGCCTTTGGCATGTTGCCTGGGTTCGTGGTGGAGGAGCACTTCGTGCGGTTCCGCAGCGATGGCGTGTGGTGGAAGCGGGTCGTGCGGTTCATCGTCGGGGTGATTCCCCTGCTCGCCCTGTACCTGGGGCTGAAACTCGTGTTCCCCGAAGGCGACCTGTTCCGCTTCGTGCGCTACGCCCTGGTGGGCGTGTGGGCCGGCTTGCTGGCGCCGTGGCTGTTCGTCGTCCTCGGTTTGGCTGAGCGGGAGCCGCGCCGTGGTTGATGCGTTTCGCGTCGTGTGGCGAAGCCTGCGCGACGTGTACGACGACATGTTCATGCTCATGGGGGTCAATTCGTTTACCCTGCTCATGTGCCTGCCCGTCGTTACGATTCCGCCCGCGCTGGCGGGGGCGGCCTTCGTCGCGCACCGCGTGGCCCACGGCCTGGCCTTTGCGCCGCGCGATTTCTGGGCTGGCTTTCGCATGTACCTATGGCACAGTTGGAAAGTTGCCATTCCCTCGCTGGTGGGGTGGTTCCTGCTGCTCATCAACCTGCTTTTCTACAGTCGGCAGACGGATCCCTATCTGCGGCTGCTGGTCATCCTGTGGGCGTTCGTGGGGTTCGTGTGGCTGGCGCTCCAGTTCTACCTGTTCCCGCTGCTGGTGTACCAACGGGACAAGAGCGTGAGGGCGCTTTTCAAGAACGCGGCCATCCTGGCCGTGTCCCGACCGCTGTTCAATCTGGTTCTGCTGGTCATCGTGGTTGTGATGGCGGGGGTCATGGTGCTGTCGGGCGTGCTGGCGGCGCTGTTCCTGTTCTCGGTGGTGTCGGTCATCGGCGCGGTGGCGCTGCGCTACCTGCTGGAGCCGGAAGGCTGGGACAAGCGGGGAGAGGAGCCGCAGGGCGACACCGCGCCGCGACATATCCACGGATAACACGAATCTACGCGAACTCCGAGGGCTGTCATTCTGAACGGCGAAGCCGCGACGAGGCACATTTGTACGACCCCGAGGGGCGGCTGGCGGGTACTTGGGTTTACTAGCACATGACAAAGGTGAGACGCGCTGCATCTGCAATCGGCCTGATGATTTGCGTCGCGCTCGCCCTGGCGGGTGGGCTATTGTCCTGTTCGGGTGCTCCCGCCCCTGGGCAGTACGCCACGTCGCCTGCCCAGGCCGCGACGCATCTCCCCGCCGCGACGTCCTCTCGCATCCCCGCGACGGCTACGCGTGGCGTCGCCGTGTCGCCCCAGCCTCCGATCATGCCCCAAGTTCCGCCCACGAGCACGCAGGCAACGCCCAGCAAAGGCCACGTTGAGGTCGCGCGTGTCGTGCGGGTCATAGACGGCGACACCATCGTTGTGGAACTCAACGGGCGGACCTATTCCCTGCGCTACATCGGCATAGACACGCCGGAGCCCGATGAACCCTTTGGCCGCGAGGCGGCGGAGCGAAACGCCGATTTGGTGAGCGGCCAGACGGTGGAACTGGAGAAAGACGTGTCCGAGGTGGACCGGTACGGCCGGTTGCTGCGCTACGTCTGGATTGGCGGCAGGATGATCAACCGCGAACTGGTCTGCCAGGGCTACGCGACGGTCGCCACGTATCCGCCCGATGTCAAGTACCAGGACATCTTCCTGGCGTGCGAGCGGGAGGCGCGCGAAGCAGGCCGTGGCTTCTGGGGAGCGGAACCGGCCCCGACTGCGCAGCAGGCCGGCGACTGTCCCTATATCGGCAACAAGAACTCCAAAGTGTTCCACCACGCCTGGTGCAGTTCCGTCGCGCAGATGAACCCCGCCAACAAGGTGTGCTTTGCCACCCGAGAGGAAGCGATCGCGCAGGGGTACAGGCCGTGCAAGAATTGCAGGCCGTGATTGCCGTGCGACACACCCTCGGGGATGCGTCGCACGTGAAGACGACGCCTAATCGCGCCGCGCGGGCAGGATCACCTCTTGTTCCGTCCCGTCGGGTGTCTCGCCGCGGATGATCCACTGCGGCGCCCATGCCAGCGCCACGAGATCCACCAGCACGTCGGCCTTGCGCGGGCGTATGTCGGTGGTCTCGGTCTGCTCGGCGATGGCCGCCCACCGATCTGAGATGGACTTGGCCGCCTGGTCGCGCTCCTGCTCCATCTCGGCGATTTCCTTTTGCAGCAGCGCGATGGTCTGCTTGGTCTGCTCCATGCGCGCCTTGACCTCGGCGGTCATGCGCCGCTTGCGGCTGGCGGTGGAGAGGACGCGGGTGGAGCGCCGCCCGAGCAGGAACCCGACGACCGACTCGCCCACCGTGAGGATTTCCTCGGTCTTCCGCCCGCTATAGGTAGCCTCGTCTTTGGCGAGTTTCTGTTCCTCGCGGCGCAACTTGTCGCGCAGTTGGTCCAACTTCCGCTCGTAGGCCGCGTTGGACTTGGCGACTTCCTCGTCGCGCTTCTGTCGCGCGGCATCCCGGCATCGGGCAACGAATTCGCGTTCCGATTCGTCGGGGCGCGAGTAGAGTTTCAGCGCGCGGTTGTAGGGTAGGGTGAGGGTGGCCGTGCGGTACAGGTAGTCCTGGAGCGAAGTCGCCAGCGCCTTGAAATCGGCGGCCTGCGCCAGCGACGATGGAACCGGTTCAAAGGCGGCTTCCTGCGGCGGATACGAGGGCAACTTTCGCACGTCCGCCGTGCACTCGGTGGCCGCCTGCCAGTCCACGCCCCGGCCCTCAACGGGAGGTTCCAGCAGTAGGCAGTACTCCTTCTGCGTGTCCACGCCCCGAGCGGTGGCCACGAAGCGCACCATCGCGTGCCCCAATGCCATCGGGGTGAAGCGCAGCACGCTGGTTTTCATCACCAGCGGGCGCACGGCCGTGGCCGAATAGGCGGAGACCGCTTGTTGCGGCGAGATGTCCACGGGGAGGAATACCTGCGTAACGCCGGCTTCCACCGGCGGGGGCTGCGCCTGGAGGCCGCGGGCAGTCGCGGGAGCGGCTGTGGGCGCGGCGACGGCGGGCGACGGGGCGACTGCCGCCTTCGCTAGTATCCGGTCGCGCACGGGGTCCATGAGCGCCTTCACCTGTGGCTTGGTCAGCGGGCCGCGCAGGTAGGCCATGGCCCAGCGCGTCATGAATACTTCCGGGCCGGCGGCGTGCACGTTGTGCAGGATGAATACCCGCGAGTCCAGCGACGAGATGAGTTTGTCCAGGTACGAGGGGTCGGTCATCTGGCCCGCGGTGGCCGAGGCGGACTGTAGCCCTTCCAGCACGCGCATCTTGTCGCGGTCGGTCTGGAGTTTCCCGATCATCCACGTGCCGGCGTTGGTCAGGCCCTTGTAGTCCAAGTCTACGGGGTTCTGGGTCGTGAGCATCATGCCGAATCCGAAGGCCCGCGCCTGCTTCATCAGCGTCAGCAGGGGTTTCTTGGACGGCGGGTTCTCAATCGGCGGGAAGTAGCCGAAGACCTCGTCAAAGTACAGGATGGCGCGCAGGCTGGTGGTGCCCGTCTGTTGCCGCACCCAATTGAGCACCTCTTCCAGCAGGAGGGTAACGAAGAACATGCGCTCGGCGTCGCTCAGGTGGGCGATGTAGAAGATGGACACGCGCGGCTTGCCCTCCGGCGTGGTGAGGATGTCGGCGAGGCTGAGCGGCACGCCCCGCGTCCACGATTGGAAACTGGGGGCCGCGATGATGTTGTTCAGGGCCATCGCCAGGCCGAACCGATCCTTGGGCGGGAAGAAGGTATCCACGTCAAAGACGCCGATGGTGCGCACCGGAGGGTTCTGGATGGCCGCGATGAGTTTGGCGATGTCCATGTCCTGCCCCTTCTGCCAGGCGTCCTGGAATATGGTGGACAGGAGGATGTGCTCGCGGCTCTTGATGGGGTCGGCCTTGATGCCCGCCAGCCCCAGGAGGGCCGACACCGTGCCCTCCACGCGGTCCACCATCGCCTCGGGGTCGTTGGCGATGGCGGAGCCTGGCGCTTGCAGGCTGCGGAGCACGTTCACCGGAATGCCCGCATCGCTGCCTGGGGTGAAGATGACGAACTCGGCGGCCTCGCGCAGTCGCCGAATGCGGTCGGGGCCTTGGCCCCACTGGGCCAGCCCCTCGGCCCACTGCTTGGCCGTGCGCTCGGCGTAGGCTTCTTCGGTCAGACCCTTTCTGCGCGCGTCGTCCACGTTGATCCAGGGCAGGAAGTCCGAAGGTTGCAGGTCGGGGAAGGTCAACAGCATGTTGGTGAGGTCGCCTTTGGGGTCAATGGCGACGACGGGAATGCCATCCAGCGCGGCCTCTTCCAGGAGGTCTATGCACAGGCCGGTCTTGCCGCTGCCGGTCATGCCGATGCACACGGCATGGGTCGTCAGGTCGCGGGCGTCGTACAGCACCGGCTCATCCAGGACTTGCCGCGAGTGGATGTCGTATTTCTTGCCCAGGTAGAACTCGCCTAACCGTTCCTGCACGGTCCACCTCCGCCCCAGAATGCGCGACCCGCGGAGCACGCGAATAGACGCGAAGCGTGGTTCGCGGTCTTCGCGCTACTCGCGGATCGCGCGGTGGGTTGCCTATGGCAAGGGATATCCGGCGCGAGGGCCGGACGCGAACTCCGGGGCTAGTACTCCAGCGCCGGAGGCAGATACTTGGCCTGCTCCACCCATGACTCTACCATGTGGAGGGTGGGCAGTCGCCGCACCAGGCGCTTCTCGGCGTTGATCTCGGCCATTTTCTCGTGCAGGTGCTTGGGCACCCGCGTCTTGAGTTCCTTGACGGTGTCCACGCCGGCCTCTTCCAGGAGGTCCGAGTATTCCTCGCCGATGCCCTTGATGCGCATGAGGTCGGCCAGGTTGGCCCACTCCAGGATCAACTTGGGGGAGATGCCGGTCTTCTCGGCCAGTTCCTGCCGCGCGGCGGGTGTGGCGCAAGCCTTGAGCAGCGCCTCGGTGGTGCGGATGCCCGCCTTGGTCTTGAGGATTTCTGCGTAATGCTCGCCGATGCCTTCAATGTCCAGAAGACTTGCCATGGAAACCTCCTTCACACGAAGTATGGATGGAACCGGATACACAAACGGTTATTCTAACAGGGTCTCCGTGCTCGCCGTCACGAGCATGCCCTGCCTATAGCGGCTTTGATAGGGAGATGGGTCAAAGCCAACCCACCGGATGCCGTCAACGCCATCAAAGCGGCGCGCCATGATCTCCAGGGCTTCGGGATTGTTGTCCACCAGGATGAAGCGCCGCCCCTTTTCAAGGGCTGCGATTCCCGTTGTGCCGCTCCCCGCGAAGAAGTCCAGCACGATCGCGTTGGGGCGGGAGGAGGCCTGGATAATGCGTCGCAGAACCCCCAATGGTTTTTGGGTTGGGTAGCCGGTCTTCTCGGCGCTGTTGGTGGGAACAATCGTGTGCCACCACGTGTCGGTTGGCAGTTTGCCGCGCGCCGCCTTTTCGGGGCCCACGAGGCCGGGCGCCATATAGGGAATCCGCTCAATTTCGTCGGTGTTGAAGACGTAGTCGGATGGGTTCTTGACGTACAGGAGGATGTTGTCGTGCTTGGGGGGCCATTTGTTCTTCGGCCGTCCCCCATAGTCATACGCCCAGATAATCTCGTTGAGAAAGCACTCCCTGCCGAAAATCGCGTCCAACAGCACCTTGCAGTAGTGGACCTCCCGATAGTCCACGTGCAGGTACAGACTGCCATGATCTGCTAGAACGCGGTGGGCTTCCACGAGCCTCGGCTCCAGAAAGGCCAGGTAGTCGTCAAAGAGGTCGCTGAACCGCCTGGTTCCCACGGCGATGCTCTGGTAGCGGCGGCCCTGGAACCCGACCCGATCCCCTGCGTCGGAGCGCACAGTCCTGAGTTGTGTCCGCTGCTGGACCTTACCCGTGTTGAACGGCGGGTCAATGTAGATGAGACCAATGGAGCCGGAGGGCAGCGCCTCAAGCACGTCCAGGTTATCTGCGAAGTAGATTTCGCCTACTACGCCCTGTTCCAAAGTTGTTCTCCTCGCAATCCAGCCCGCTCTCGGTGCGGTAACCGCACCTACAACTTGATGGTGCGGAACATGCCGGTGTTGCAGACGGGGCAGGTGCCCTTGAGCGCGGGCCGCCCGTTGCTCAAGGTAACGCGGCGGGGGTTCTGCATGGGTCGCTTGGCGCGGCACTTCACGCAGTAGGCGGTAACGGTGCCTTCCGCCGCCGCAGGCGCAGGGGGCGCCGCCTCCGGCTTGGGTGCTGCGCGTACCTCGCCCTGCTTGGATGCCAGGAGTTCCTTTTGGAGTTTGGCGATGGTGGCATTCTTTTCGGCGACCTCGGCGCGCAGCGCACGCGCGTCTTCGCGGCCCAGGTACCAGTCCAGCCACCAGCCCAGGGCAAGACCCACAACAAGACCGGCCAGGAATTGCCACATGGTGCCACCTCCTCTGCGCATGCAAGCCCTCCAACCGCTTTCCCCACGTGCAGTAGGATTATAGCACATGTTGGAAGACGGCGTCAAGGCTTTCCGGGGAGGGGGTGTGTATACCTTTCGGTGCAAACTTGTCGGAACGATGGGCGGCAGCATGAAAGGCAAAGAGCGTAGGGCAGGTTTCCATACCTGCCCTTCGGTGGCTATGGAAAGCCGCCCTACGTGTCTATTGTGTTGGTGAGCGAGGCGCGACGCACTTGTACCTGTGCTGCGACCAACGGAGTTTGGAACCGAGTGCGCGGGCGGGGACAGAGACCTTGAGGGCCTCGGATGCCCTCAAGGTCTTGGCCGCGCAGTGCGTGGCGGCGATGGGCTACTTGGCGTACTCCACCGCGCGCGTTTCGCGGATCACGGAGATTTTGATTTGCCCGGGGTATTCCAGGCTCTCCTCTATCTTCCGGGCGATGTTCTTGGACAGTTCAATCGCCGCCAGGTCGTCTATCTCCTCCGGCTTCACGATGATACGGATTTCGCGGCCGGCCTGGATGGCGAAGGACTGCGCCACGCCCGGGAAGGAGTTGGCCACTTCTTCCAGCGCCTTGATACGCTTCACGTAGGCTTCCAGGCTCTCGCGGCGAGCGCCGGGCCGTGCGCCGGAGATGGCGTCCGCGGCCTGGACGATGATGGCTTCCAGGCTCTGCGGCTCTTCTTCATTATGGTGGCCTGCGATGCAGTTCACCACATCAGGGCTGACGCCGTAGCGGCGGGCGATCTCGGCGCCCACGATGGCATGAGGCCCTTCCACTTCGTGGTCCACGGCCTTGCCGATGTCGTGGAGCAGGGCGCCCATCTTGGCGACCTGCACGTTCGCGCCCAGTTCCGCCGCCATCATGCCCGCCAGGTGGGCCGACTCCAGCGAGTGCAGGTACACGTTCTGCCCGTAACTGGTGCGGTAGCGCAGCCGCCCGATGAGGTTGATGAGTTCGGGCCGCAGCCCGTGCACGCCCACCTCCAGGGCGGCGCGCTCGCCGTCCTCGCGGATGATGGCTTCCACTTCCTGCTCGGCCTTTTTCACCAGTTTCTCAATGCGGGCGGGATGAATGCGGCCGTCGGTGATCAACTTGCTCAAGGCGAGGCGCGCGATTTCGCGTCGCACAGGATCAAAACTGGAGATGGTTACGGCCTCGGGCGTGTCGTCCACGATGAGGTCAACGCCCGTGGCGTTCTCAATGGCGCGGATGTTGCGGCCGCCGCGCCCGATGATGCGCCCCTTCATCTCATCGTTGGGCAGCGGCACGACGGAGACGGTTGTCTCCGACACCTGGTCGGATGCCAGGCGCTGGATGGCAACGGTGATGATTTCCCGCGCCTTCTCCTCGGCCTGCTCTCGCGCTTCGGCCTCCACCTCGCGGATGATGCGAGCGGCGTCCTGGCGCGCGCTCTGCTCCACCATTTCCAGGAGCAACTGCTTGGCCTCCTCTTGGGTCATGGCGGCGATGCGCTCCAGTTCCTTGATCCGCTGGTCATGCAACTGCTGGATCTCGCTTTCCATCTTGTCAATTCTGCTCTGACGCTGATCCAGTTTCCGCTCGCGGTTCTCCAAGTTCTCCATGCGCCGATCCAGCGACTCGCGTCGTTGCTGGAGCCGCTCCTCCTGGCGTTGCAAGTCCTGGCGCCGCCTTTCTATCTCCGCCTCAGCGCTCTCGCGGAGTTTCAGGGCGGCGTCTTTCGCTTGGATGATGATATCCTTCGCCTTGGCCTCGGCCTCGGCGATGAGCATCTGGGCGCGTTCTTCCTTTTCGCGCATGCGGGTCTTGTTCAGGTACTGGGCGACGAGATAGCCCAGGCCGCCGCCCAGGAGTGCCGCAACAATGACCTCCACAGCGATCCAGATGACTCGTCCTCCACCGTTCATATTTCAGTCCTCTCTTTCCTCTAGTGTACCCTCAGCGGCCGATTCTTCCACCAGCCGCTTCACGGTGGCCCTGGCCACCGTGTAGGGGAAACCTCTGCGAACCAAGAATGCGCCAAGTTTGGCTTGGGCCTGTTCGTCGTTCAAATCTGCGTAGCGTCGGGCCTGCTTGCGCGCGGCGCGGTAGGCGCTTTCCTCTTCGTCCAGCGCCTGCAGGGCGCGTTCTATCGTCTCGTCGCGCACTCCCTTGAGCCGCAGTTCGGCCCGAAGCGCCATGCGGCCCAGGGGATGGCTCTGCTCGCGGCTCTCCACCCAGAAGCGGACGAACGCCTCGTCGTCCACCAAGTTCAGGCGGCGCAGTTTCGCCATGATCTCGGCCCGCACGCTCTCATCCACGCCTTTGGATGCCAAGTACTTGGCGACCTCCGCCTCGCTTCTGGGCCTGTACGTCAGGAAGCGCAGGGTGCGGTCGTAGGCGCGGTCAACCTCGGCCTGCGCCCTCAGTCGCGCCACTTCGGCGTCGGACAGGCGTTGCCCCACCTTCAGGCGGGCCGCCTCCAGGGCGGTGATGCTGAATGCATAGGTCCCGTCCAGGTGCAGGTTGACCCGCTCTTTGTTGCGCTTTTGCGCCTCCAGCGCCGTGATTTCGTGCATGCTCACTTTTCTGGCAGACCCCTGAAACGCAAGCAGCCATGGCGGAGTGCCATGGCTGATTTTCGCACTGACTCGGAAAAAGAAGTATATGGAATTGGCGGATAGGGGGCCTGCGAGACCGCGCTACGGTCTGGCGTCGCTCCCCATCCGCACCGCGCTGTTCAGATGTTGTACACAGACCTTGCCCTGCTCACAATGGTCGGGCAAAGGGTTTTCCATATAGACCTCTTTGCTTGCCAGGGCTTGCCCTGCCTGTGGGCGAAGCCCGCATTGCGTCGCTCACACGAGTCGCCTGCTGTCGCGGCGGCTCGTGAACGCATGGCGTCCTGTCTCGGTGAAAATCAGCAACGGTGTTGCACTCAGCCAGGTGATTATTCGTCGCTTTCTTCTGTGCCTTCTATGTCTTCTAAGTCTTCATCCCCTTCTGCGGAGAAGGGCCCCGACGCTGCACCTCCCTGCCGTGTCAAGCCTGCGATGTCACGGACTTTGTGGTCTATTTCTGCAAACAGGTCGGGGTTCTCGGCCAAGAACGCTTTCGCGTTGTCGCGTCCCTGTCCCAGTCGCAAGTCGCCATAGGAGTAGAAGGCGCCGCGCTTTTCCACGACGCCCAGCGCCGTTGCCACATCCAGGAGGTCTCCCGTGCGGGAGATGCCCTCGTCAAACATGATTTCAAATTCGGCCACTCGGAACGGCGGCGCTACCTTGTTCTTCTTGACGCTCACCTTGACGCGGTTTCCGACCACCGCGCCGCCTTGCTTGATGGCTTCCAGTCGGCGCATGTCCAGCCGCACCGACGCGTAGAACTTCAGGGCATTCCCGCCAGGCGTGGTTTCTGGATTGCCGAAAAGCACTCCTATTTTCATCCGCAACTGGTTGGTGAACACGACGGCTGTGTTGGATCGCTTGATGGCGCCCGCGAGTTTCCGCAGGGCCTGCGACATCAGCCGTGCCTGCAACCCCATGTGAGCATCGCCCATTTCGCCTTCAATCTCGGCGCGTGGCACCAGCGCGGCAACGGAGTCAACCACGATGACATCCACCGCTCCGCTGCGCACCAGCGCCTCCGCGATTTCCAGCGCCTGCTCGCCAGTGTCCGGCTGCGAGATGTACAACTCGTCAATGTTCACCCCGCAGCGGCGGGCATACGCCGGATCCAGGGCGTGCTCCACGTCAATAAATGCTGCAATGCCTCCTCGCTTTTGTGCTTCGGCGATGATGTGCTGGCACAGGGTCGTCTTCCCCGACGCTTCAGGGCCGTAGATTTCGGTGATGCGCCCGCGCGGGATGCCCCCCACCCCAAGCGCGATGTCCAGTGCGATGGAGCCTGTGGGTATGGCATCCACGTTGAGGCCGGTGCTTTCGCCCAGCCGCATGATGACCCCATCCCCAAACCGCTTCCGCAACCCCAAGAGCGTCGTTTCTAGCGCTTTCTCTCGCCCTGCTTCTGGCATACGTCCTTCCTCCCGGTGCACAATCGCCTATCGCACCTGTACATTAGTTTACACGACGTGCAACGAAAATGCAAGTTTCGCATTCGGCTCCGTCTTGTGTTAGCGACCGAAGGCACGACGCACTTCCGAAAGTGTGTCGCACTCATGCCCATGGCGTGAGGCGTGCCCGTGGGAATGGCCCGCGCGCCCTGAACCAAAACGATGCAAAACTCCTTGCTCCAGAAGCGGAAAAGTGTGATATAATGAACGCAGGGCCCTTGATGGATCTTCTGGGCGCCTCTGGTTGACCCGTTTTGCACGACACGGAAACCCTGCGGAATCTGCGGATGCTCGTCGCCAAGCCAAAGAAGCCTTCTTTTTGGTGGCTGCTCGCAGGACACTCGTTCGGATAAAGGCAGAAGCATGACTCAGGATTGCGCGGTTGGGAGTGCGTTGGAACCGAAACCCACGATTTGCGCGGCCTCCAACAGAGGGGCGCGCACGAGCGTGCTGACGACGGTGGCGGCTCTCGCGCTGGCAGTGGCGCTGGCCGCGTGTCGTGGCGGGGCGGCCCCCGCGCCGACCCAGACGCCGGCCCCCGGCCCCGCGCCGACGGTGCCCACCTCTCCGGCGCGCCAGGCTTCGCCCACGCCTGTGCAATCGCAGATGACCCTGTACATCTGGGTGTCGTCCGAATTCGCCTTTGCTGCCCAGCCCGACAACGCCGCGCTCCTGCAGGGGTTCGCCGAGGCCTATCCCGGCATTCGCGTGCACGTCTCGGTCAAGGAGACCTACGGCAAAGGTGGCATGGTGGATTTGCTGGCTGGGGCCAGCCGGGTTGCCCCGGCCTATCTCCCCGACTTGATCCTGCTGGACGAAGATAGCCTGGAGCAGGTTGCGGCTCTGGGCCTCGTCCAGCCCGTGGACGTGCTGGCGCCCTCTGTGCGCGGGGCGCTGTTCGCGAATGTCCAGGCGGCAGGGAGCGGCGTCCCGTTCGCGATGGACTTCCCGCTCCTTGTGTATCGTACTCCCATGACGCTGCCCTTGCCCCTCACCTTGGGCGCCATCGCCGAAAGCGGGGGCCGCTACGCCTTCGCCGTCGGCGATGAGGATGCCGCGGTGCGGTCGCTGCTGGCCCAGTACGTGGGCCTGGGCGGGGCGCTCGTGGATGAAGAGGGCAAGGCGGCACTGGACAGTCGGCTTCTCGCGCGCGTTCTGGAGGCGTATCGGGGGCTGGCCGATCAGGGCGTGCTGGCCCCGCAGGTGCTGTCTTTGGATCGCGACGAGGTCTGGGATCTGTACAGGGCCGGCGGGGCCGATTTCGCCGAGGTCTGGGCGTCGCAGGTTTGGGGCCATCCATCCGCCTTGGCCGACGCGGACTTGGCGGCCCTTCCCACTGCCGACGGGCGCCCCATCGCCCTGGCGCGCGTGTGGTCGTGGGCCATCGTATCGCCGACGCCCGAAAGGCAGCAGGCCGCTGTCCAGTTCCTGGCGTGGGTGCTCCAGGTCGGGCCGCAATCGGCGTGGTGCGAGGCCGCCCATTTGGTGCCCACTCAGGCCGGCGCGTGGCCTCTGGCAGGGCTGTCCGCCGCCCACAGCGAGTTCTTGCTAGGCATGGCCCAGGCGGCTACCCCATGCCCATCGACGTTGAGGACGCCCGCCGTTGCGTCGGCGCTGCACACCGCCCTCAGTCAGGTGCTCAAGGGCCAACTCGCGCCCCGACAGGCCGCCGAGCAGGCTCTGAACAAAATCCGGCAGCAGTGAGGTGAACGTGGCAACGCCCTTCGGGTTTGTGCGCCCCATTGCAGAGAACCCTACGGAGACCCGCCACCGCGAGGACGCGGCCGCGCTGATGCGCGCGGCGCTGGACGCGGTGGATCCCCGCCTGGCGATACGGACCGCGCTGCGCCTCGCCGATGATACGCTTTACGTGCAGGACCGAGCCTATGACCTGGGGCAGTTTCGCAAGATTGTGGTGGTCGGGGCGGGCAAGGCGACGCCATCCATGGCCGAGGCGGTGGAAGAGATCCTGGGCGACCGCATCGCGGAGGGCCTGGTGATCGCCAAGCGGGGGCAGGTCTTTGGGGGCAAAGGCCGCCGCATCCAGATCGTGGAGGCGAGCCATCCGACGCCCGATGAGGCGGGGCTTCACGGAGCGCAGCGAATCGCCGACCTGTTGGAGCCGCTTGGGCCTCGCGACCTTGTCATCTGCCTCATCTCCGGGGGCGGGTCGGCGCTGTTGACCCTTCCCGCCAGCGGCATACACCTGGCCGACTTGCAGGAACTGACCCAGGCTCTGCTGAAGTCGGGCGCGACCATCAACGAAATCAACTGCGTGCGCAAGCATTTGTCGCTGGTCAAGGGAGGCCAACTGGCGCGGCTGGCGTATCCGGCCACGACTATCTCGCTCATCCTGTCGGATGTGGTGGGCAGCCCGCTGGATGTCGTCGCCTCGGGCCCGACGGTGTCCGACCCGACCACGTTTTCGGATGCCTGGGACATTCTGGAGCGTTACAACCTCATCCGCGGCCTGAATCCGAGCATCCGGGGGCGCCTGCAAGCGGGGCTGGCGGGCGCTATCCCCGAAACCCCCAAGGAGGGCGACATCGCCTTCCGCAACGTGCACAATGTCATCATCGGCAGCAACGAAATCGCGGCGTCGGCGGCGGTGGCCGAGGCGCGCAGCCGGGGATACAACGCGCTCCTGCTGACGACGTACCTGGAAGGCGAGGCCTGCCATGTGGCCCGTGTCTTGGCGGCCATCGCCAAGGAGTGCGTGCACAGCGGTAATCCGGTCCCGCTCCCTGCGTGCATCGTCACCGGCGGCGAGACCACCGTTACCGTAACGGGCGACGGCACAGGCGGCCGCAATCAGGAACTGGCCCTGGCGGCGGCCATCGCCCTGGAGGGGTGGAGCGGCGTCGCTTTGGCCACTCTGGCGACCGACGGCGGCGACGGCCCCACCGATGCGGCGGGCGCTTTTGTTACCGGCGAGACGGTGGCCCGCGCCCGCGCAGCCGGCCTCGTGGCCAAGGACTTCCTGCGCAACAATGACTCGTACCGATTCTTCCAGGCTCTGGGAGATCCTGTGATAACCGGCCCCACGGGAACGAACGTGAACGACCTTGCGTTTGTCCTCGTGGGCTAGACTACGCGATGCACTGAGGAGGAACCGTCATGTTTGAGACAGCCCTCAGGGCCGACGCCAGGCGGCGCATCCGGCAGATCGGCAGGGCAGACCTTGTCGCAGGCATCCCTGCCTACCGCAACGCGAAAACGATTGCCGCCCTTGTGCAACAGGTGTCCATGGGCCTCGCCGCGCACTATCCGGACCTGCGTACGGTGCTCGTGGTGGCCGATGGGGGTTCCACCGACGACACCGTGGCGGCGGCATCGGCCCCGCCCATGCCCGACAACGTGAAGCGCATCGTAACCGGCTACCACGGCGTTACGGGGCGGGGCAGCGCAGTGCGCGCCATCTTCCAGATGACCATGGCCCTGGAGGCCGACGCCTGCATCATCCTGGACGGAGAGTTGAAGGGCGTGCCGCCCTGGTGGGTGCAGGCTCTCGCCGGCCCCATCCTCTCGGGCGAGTACGAATACGTTACCCCGTACTACACCTATCCGCGCACCGAGAGCGGCCCCATAGACCTCATCGCCTATCCCCTCCTCCGTGCGCTCCTGGGGCGCGATGTGCGCCAGCCCACCGCCGATGTGCTGGGCGTGTCGGGCGAACTGGCAGGCCACTTCGCCGACAAGGATGTCTGGGAGACGGAGGTGGCCAGGGCGGGCGTGGGCGTCTGGATGACCGCCGTCGCCGTCCAGGAGGGGCGACGCATCGGCCAGGTCGCGCTGGGCACGCGCAGGCACGAATCGCGCGAACCGTCCTCCACCACCGATCAGGCGTTCGCGCAGATGGCGGGGACGCTGTTCCGCATAGCATACGTGTTCCGCAAGACGTGGCTTACCTTCCCGGCGGTGCAGCCCACGCCCGTCCTCGGCAGCACGCCGCTGGAAGCGCCGGACCGGGGCATCCTCACCGAGGCGTACCTTGGCGAGCGGTTCCGCCAGCCATCCAAGCGCCACCGCCGCCTGTGGCAGGTGGCTCTGACCCCGGAGCACCTGGACGCGATACGCGAACTGCAGAATCAACCGGCCGAGGGCTTCCGCTTCCCCGACGACCTTTGGGCGCGCTGTGTGTACGACTTCGTTACCGTGTACAACAAGGGAGAGGCCGACCCCGACCGGGTGGTGGAATCCCTCATCCCGCTATGCGCCGCCCGACAACTGGCGTTCCTTCAGGAGACGGAAGGGATGTCCGTTGAGGAGACCGAGCGGGTGGTGGCGCGCCAGGCGGAGGCGTTCATCCGCCAGCGCCCCTACCTGCGCGAGCGCTGGGAAATCTACGTCCCCTGGGCGTCCGCGCGAACGCCTCCGGCGCCAGAGGCTCCTAGCGACGTCCGCGGCGCGGGCGGGCGATAAGTGGCATCTCCAAGACCCCAAGAGTCTCCGAGACCCTGATCCGAGGTGCGACGCACTTCCGGAAGTGCGTCGCACCTCGCACGCCAACACAAAATAGAACCCGGCCTGGCGCGGGGCCGATTTGACACCGACGCGGGTTCGCGCCATAATGTTGACAACAAGCGTATAGCAACGACGGTGATGGAGACGAGTAGGTCGCGGCGCACGGCTCCCAGAGAGCCGCAGCAGGTGGAAAGCGGCAGCACGGCCCGGCCGAAAAGCACTCCGGAGTCGCAGGCGGAAACGGGCGGAGGCATCCGCCCGGAGTATGCCGAGCCGGTGGCCCCCGTTACAGGGCAGGGTCGGACGCGCGCCGACCCACTGAGGTCTGCTCCGCGAGGGGCAGGCGCAGGAAGGTGGCAACACGGTAGCCGAGGCTCCCGTCCTTTCGGATGGGGGCCTTTTCGTTTTTCGGGGCCGCGCCGTGCGGCATGGACAATCCGGAGAGTCGTTGTGTCAAGGAGGGAGAAAATGCTAGACCTCAACTTCATACGCGAGCACGCCGACGAGGTGAAGCAGGCGCTGGTGGACTTGAACACCACCGCGCCCATTGACGAAATCCTGCAACTGGACCGGCGCAGGCGCGAACTGCTGCAGGTGGTGGAAAGCCTGCGGGCGCGGCGCAACGCGGTGTCCAGGGAGATTCCCCGCATCAAGGACGCCGCCCAGCGGGAGCAGTTGGTGGCCGAGATGCGCCAGGTGGGCGACCAAATCCGCGAACTGGAAACGGAACTGAAGGCCGTGGACGAACGGCTGACGGCGGCGCTGTACGAAGTGCCCAACATGCCGGCGCCCGGCGTCCCCGTGGGCCCCGACGAGACCCACAACGTGATCGTCCGCACCGTGGGCGAGCCGCGGCAGTTTGACTTCCAGCCGCTGCCCCACTGGGATTTGGGGCCTGCGCTGGGCATCCTGGACTTTGAGCGCGGCGTGAAGATCGCCGGCGCGCGGTTCTACGTGCTCAGGGGACTGGGCGCTCGGCTCCAGCGCGCCCTCATCGCGTGGATGCTGGATTTGCACGTGAACGAACACGGCTATACCGAGGTCTATCCGCCGTTCGTGGTCAACGAGAAGTGCCTGTGGGGCACGGGGCAGTTGCCCAAGTTCGGCGAGAACCTCTACCACGACGTGGAGGACGACCTATGGTGGGTGCCCACCGCCGAGGTGCCGGTAACCAACCTGCACCGCGAGGAGATCCTGGACCCCGGCACGCTGCCTCTGTACTATGTGGCGTACACGCCGTGCTGGCGACGCGAGAAGATGAGCGCGGGCCGCGACGTGAGGGGCATCAAGCGCGGCCATCAGTTTGACAAGGTGGAGATGGTGAAGATCGTCGCGCCCGAAACGTCCATGCAGGAACTGGAAACCCTGATTGACAACGCCGAGGACGTGTGCCGGAAACTGGGCATTCCGCACCGCGTGGTGCAGATGTGCACGGGAGATTTGTCCTTCACCGCCGCTGCCAAGTACGACGTGGAGATGTGGGCGCCGGGCTGCGGCGAGTGGCTGGAGGTCTCCTCATGCTCCAACTTCCTGGACTTCCAGGCGCGGCGCGCCAACATTCGCTTCCGCCGCGAGGCGGGCGCAAAACCCGAGTACGTGCACACGCTCAACGGGTCGGGACTGGCGCTGCCCCGCGTCATGATCGCGGTGATGGAAAACTACCAGCAGGCCGACGGGAGCATTGTGGTGCCCGAGGTGCTGCGCCCGTACATGGGCGGGGTGGAGGTGATTCGGTAGGCGCTTATCCACGAATAACACGAATCCACGCGAATGGGAATAAATGTGGGCACGTAGGGCGGCTTTCCATAGCCGCCGGGGGCGCAGGTAATGGGAACCCGCCCTGTGCTCGCTATGCGGCTCAACCTGCGACGCACCTCCGAGGTGCGTCGCAGGTGGGAACGCTCGCGCAGCCCGCACCCAGTTGTCATTTTTCGCGGGGCACGCTATAATGGCGCGGCAAGGGGGAACTTGGGGGGCGCACACAAGGAGGGCGTCATGAGAAAGTCGCTGGTCGTCGCCGTGGCCGTGATCGTCCTGCTCCTCCCCATCGCGGCGCAGGGACAGGGCAGTTACCCGCCGGGGATGGTCTGGCGCTCGCCGGTCGTCGTGCAGAACATGGGCGACGCTACGGCCACGGTCTTCGTGGACTACTACCGCATGTCCGACAGCGCGTACATCCCCTCGGCCCGCGAGACCTTCCAGTTGGAGCCGGGCCGCGCGCGCGCCGTCCGCCCCTATCTCAACCCCGACCCCGCTCTCACCGACGGCATGTACTCCATGGTCATCCACGGCACCCGTCCGCTGGCGGGGGTGGTCAACGAACTGGCCACGGGCCGCGAGATGGCCTACAACGCCCTGGAACCGGGCACGCGCAAGGTCTTCCTGCCCAACATCACCAAGCACTACTATGGCTTCAGCACGCCGTTCTACATCCAGAACAGCGGCGACACCGACGCCACGGTTACCATTGAGTTCTTTGACTTCAATACCGGCAACCCCATTGAGAGCGCCAAGCGCGTGATCGTCCTGCCGCCCAACGTTAGTTACGAGTACGACCCGGCGGTTGCCCCCAACTCCGAACTGCCCACCAACAAACAGTACGCGGTGGTGGCGACGGCGGACGTCGGGCAGTCCATCGTCGGCGCGGTGAACCAGGTCGGGCGCGACACCGACCTGGCCTATTCGGGCTTCCCGTCGGGCGGGCCGAATGTGTACCTGCCCAATATGGTCAAGGGGTACGCGGGCTACATCACCCCCGCCATCATCCAGAATGTCGGCACGACAACGGCCTACGTCAACGTGGAGTACTACGGGTTTGATGGCACGTTCTACCCGCTGGCCGGCAAGAAGAACTACGAACTGAAGCCGGGCCGCTCCCTGCCCGAGCGCCCGTGGACCTACCCCGACAACGTTCTGCCGCCCAACAAGCAGTATTCCGTCGTGGTGCGGGGGCAGCCGGGCGACGAACTGGTGGCCATCGTCAATCAGAACCGCAACCTGGCCGATCACAAGGACGGCTCGGCCTACAACGGCTTCAACGAAGGCGCGCAGTACGTGTTCCTGCCCAACGTGGTCAAGGGCTACTACGGCTACATCACGCCCATCATCATCCAGAACGTGGGCGCGGTTACGGCCACGGTAACAGTGCGTTACTACGACTTCAACACCGGCACCGAGTGGCCCAACGCCGGCCTCAAGAACTACGCCCTGGCTCCGGGACGGTCGGTGGCCGAGCGGCCCTGGACGTATAGCGACGCCGACCTGGCCAACAACGCCCAGTACTCCGTGGTCGTGGAAGGCGCGCCCGGCGACGAGTTGGTGGCCATCGTGAATCAGGTGAAACTGGACAGCGCCGTGGACAACTCCAGCGCCTACGAGGGCTTCCGGTGCGTGGCGCAGTACGGTTGCAGGCGATGAGCGTGGCGTTTCAGCGGTTTCTCAAACGGGCGACGGACATCGTGGTCTCGGTCGTCGGCCTGGCGCTCCTGGCGCCGGTGTTCCTCGTCATCGCGGTTGCGATCAAGTTGGATTCGCCCGGCCCGGTCTTCTTCCGGCAGGAGCGCGTGGGCAAGGATGGGCGCATCTTCCGCATCTTCAAGTTTCGCACCATGGTGCAGAACGCCACCGCGCACCCGCTGGGGTATCACACCCACGACAACGACCCCCGCGTAACGAGGGTGGGCCGCTTCCTGCGCCAGTACAGCCTGGACGAACTGCCGCAGTTCTTCAACATCCTGGTGGGCGACATGAGCCTGGTGGGGCCGCGGCCCACGCTGGCCTACCAGGTGGAGAAGTACAACGACTTCCAGCGGCGGCGACTGCTGGTGCGCCCGGGCGTAACCGGCCTGGCCCAGGTCAACGGCAGGAATCAACTCACCTGGCCCCAGCGCATAGAGCGCGATGTCTGGTACGTGGATCATTGGTCCTACGCCCTTGATCTGAAAATCCTGTGGCAGACGGTGGGGGTCGTGCTTCGGCGCGAGGGCGTGTACAACGACGGCGTCCCCGACGAGATTTCGCAGACGGGGTGAGTCGGCGGGTTCCCTCTCAACCGCTGAGCGCGCAGAGACCGCCGAGAAGTCTTGAGGGATTTTCTGCGTGCTTCGCGCGCTCTGCGGGTACATGACGGCGAGTCGGCCCGGCCCGTTGCCTTCGCGATAGAATCCATGCCCGAGGTGATGCGGTGATGCGCGTTGTCGTGTACGGAGCGGGGAATGTGGGCAAGATGGTGGCCTACATCCTCAGTTACCGAGAAGACGTTCGGGTCGTGGCGATGGTGGACGACAACCGCGACATGTGGGGCAAGGAAGTGCGGGGCGTGCCGGTTGTCGGCGGGCCCGACAGGCTCCCCGCGCTCCTGGCCGATGGCGTGGCGGGCGCCATCTGCGCCATCGGCGACAACAAGGCGCGCGGTCGCCTGTCCGAATGGATGGCCCAGATGGGGTTTGAGATCATCAACGCCATCCACCCGACGGCCCACATTTCTAAGGACGTGCGGATGGGGCGGGGGAATATCATCGGCGCCGGGGTTACGCTGTACGTGGACCCGGTCATCGGCAACAACGTGTACATAGACGCCGGCGCCATCGTAACGCACGACACGGTCATCGGCGACAACGCGCTCATCTCGTCGGGCGCAACTATCGGCGCGCGGATTGACATCGGGCGGAACGTGCTGGTGGGGCTTGGCGCGTCGGTGATGACGCCCGAATGGGGGCCAGGCGCGCGCCTGCGCGTTGGCGACAACGCGGTGATCGGCATCGGCGCGGTCGTCATAGACGATGTGCCCGACAACGCCGTGGTGGTCGGCGTCCCGGCCAAGGTCATCCGCTATCAGGAGCCGTAGGCGCGGCTACTCTATGCGGCGGATGTTCGCCCCCAGGGCCTGGAGTTTCTCCTCAATGCGCTCGTAGCCGCGGTCTATCTGGCCGATGTTGCGAATCTCGCTCTGCCCTTCGGCGCACAGGGCGGCGATGAGCAACGCCATGCCGGCGCGGATGTCTGGGCTTTCCAGCCGCTCGCCGTGCAACTGGGCCGGCCCCACGACGACGGCGCGGTGCGGGTCGCACAGGATGATGTGCGCGCCCATGCTGATGAGTTTGTCCACGAAGTACAGGCGGCTCTCAAACATCTTCTCGTGGAAAAGGACCGTGCCCTTCGCCTGTGTCGCGACCACCAGGGCGATGCTCATCAGGTCGGCGGGGAAGCCGGGCCAGGGCGCATCGTCTATTTTCGGAATCGCCCCGCCCAGGTCGGGCATGATCTCCAGCGGCTGATCCGCCGGCACGAAGACCTCGTTGTCGCGAATTTCTATGTGCACGCCGAGCCGCTCAAACATGAGCCGAATCATGCGCAGGTCGTCGGGGACGGCGTCGGTGATGGTCAGTTCGCTCTTGGTGGCCGCCGCCAGGCCGATGAAACTCCCCACCTCCACGTGGCTGGAGCCGATGGTGAATTCGGCCCCGTGGAGACGGTCCACGCCCTGGATGAAGAGCGTGTTGGTGCCGATGCCCTGCACCTGGGCGCCCATCTGGTTCAGGCAGCGGGCCAGGTCCTGCACGTGCGGTTCCGACGCCGCGTTGCGGATGATGGTGGTGCCTTTGGCCAGGCTGGCGGCCATGAGCACGTTCTCGGTGCCGGTAACGCTGGCCTCGTCCAGGAAGATGTCGGCGCCGCGCAGGCCCGTGGTGGACAGGCGGAACGTCTGGCCAATGGCGAACTCGGCCCCCAGCGACCCCAGGCCCACGAAGTGCGTGTCCACCCGCCTGCGCCCGATAACATCGCCCCCCGGCGGCGGCAGTTCCACCCTGCCCAGCCGCGTCAGCATGGGTCCCGCCAGCAGGATGGACGCGCGAATCTCCTTGCACAGCACGGGATCCAGATGGGCAGACCGCACATCCCGCGCGTGAAGCCGCAGGTCGTGCTCGCCGATCCATTCGGCATCCACACCCGACGCCACCAGCAATTGGAGCATGGTCTCCACATCGCGGATGCGGGGGACGTTGTGCAGGATCAGAGGCTCATCCGTCAGCAGCGACGCCGCCATGATGGGCAGCGCCGCGTTCTTGTTGCCGCTCGGAGTTACCCGCCCGTGTAGGCGGTTCCCACCCTCTATGATGAATTTCGCCACGTTGCGCTCCTTATCTTGGTCAGGGAGATGGCCGCGCTGCCTTTCCGGTCGGGGCCGTGTGGGGCGCGCCTGCCTGTATGAAAGACGCTCGCTAGGACTGCGCGGGTTCCCGGAAGGCCACCCGAACGGGCGTCCCCGGCCCTGCCCGAAGGCGGCGGGCGGCGCACCCATCGCGCTGGGCCAGTTCCAGATAGCCCGAACTGCCGAACAGGGCGATGACCTCGCGTGGCCCACCTTCGGCATAGGTGCGGCAGAGACGGCGGATCTTGTGGCGGCCCACCTGCACGTGGGCAAAGCGCGCCCAGTCCGCGTCCTGCTGCCGAATGTTGGTGATGACGTTGCCGAACGCGTCGGTGTGGAGCACCTCGCCGGCGAGCAGATGCTCGCGAATCCAGCGCGGGCGCGGCACCGGAAACAGCGCCAGCGTGCCCGCGTCGGGGCCAAAAGCCTGCAGCGGCACGCCGTTGTGGATGTAGGCCGCGGCGGGGGCGAAGATGTCGCGCCCGTGGAACGTCTGGCTCACCGGCTGGCGGTAGTACGCCTGGTTGGACAGGACCACTGCATGGTGATCCGCCGCATCCGCCAGCACGAAGGACAGCAGGCCGTTGTCCGGCGCCACGAAGAACCCGCGGTCGGTCTGGACGGCGATGGGCCGTCGCTCGGTGCCCACGCCTGGGTCCACCACCGCCAGATGCACCGTCCCCATCGGGAACGCGCGACTGGATGCGGCCAGGACGAAGGCTCCCTGGCGGATGTCCTGCGGCCGCACGTGATGGGTGATGTCCACCAGCGTGGCGTTGGGGCAGATGGAGAGGATCACCCCCTTCATCTCCGCCACGTAACTGTCCTCCTCACCGAAATCCGTCATCAGCGTGATAATGCCCATGCCTTCACCTCGCTCGCATTGTACCGAGAACGCCCTCTCACGTCAAAGGCGCTTGGCCTAACTTTTCGCCGTACTCTAAACCGATTCTAATGTCCCGTTAATCTTCTTGCGTTATAGTACCTGGCTGAACAATCCGACATAGGAGCGAGGAGGATGATTCACGTAAGCAACCTCACCAAGCACTATGGGGATTTTCAGGCGCTGAAGAACGTCAGTTTTGACGTGGCGAAGGGGGAGATTCTCGGCTTCCTCGGCCCCAACGGCGCGGGCAAAACCACCACGATGCGGATCCTCACCGGCTACCTGCCGCCCACGTCCGGCACGGTAACCGTGGCGGGGTTTGACGTAACGACGGATTCGCTGGAGGTGCGAAAGCGCCTCGGCTACCTGCCGGAGACCGTGCCGTTGTATCCCGAAATGACGGTGTGGGGCTACCTGGACTTCATGGCGCGCCTGCGGGGCGTGGACAAGCGGGAGCGCCGCATCGGCGAGGCCATGGAGAAGGTGCGGATCGCCGACCACGCGGACATGATGATCGGCAAATTGTCCAAGGGCTACCGGCAGAGGCTGGGCCTGGCGCAGGCGCTGCTGCACGACCCCGAGGTGCTGATTCTGGATGAACCCACCATCGGGCTTGACCCGCGCCAGATCATTGAGGTGCGCGAGTTGATTCGCGGCCTGGCGCAGGATCACACGGTGATTCTGAGCACCCACATCTTGCCCGAGGTGAGCCAGACGTGCACGCGCGTCCTCATCATCAACGAGGGCGAGATCGTGGCCGAGGGCACGCCCGAACGGCTCATGGCGCGGCTCAAGGGCGCCGAGCGTATCTTCGTCCAACTGGCGGGCGCGAAAGACGACGAGGCGCTGCATCTGTTCCGCTCGCTGGATGGCATCCTGGCCGTGGACGAGAAGGGCGACGGCGCCTACGAGGTGGAGTGCGCGCTGGGCACTGACAAGCGCCCGGAGATCGCCCGTGAGGTCGTGGGCCGCGGCTGGAGCCTGCTGGAACTCCGGCCGGTGGGCATGAGCCTGGAGGAAATCTTCCTGAAACTCACCACGGAGTAGCGGAGGTTCCCCATGAAGAACACCCTGACCATCGCGCGCAGAGAGATTCAGGCATACTTCGTGTCGCCGATTGCCTATGTGGTGGCCGCGGCGTTCCTGGCGATCATGGGCTACTTCTTCGCCATGATCCTGTATTACTCGCGCGAGGCCACCATGCGCTACACACTGGGCAACATGACGACGGTGCTTTTGTTCGTGGCGCCCATCCTGACCATGCGCCTGCTGGCCGAGGAGCAGCGCATGGGCACCATAGAGTTGCTGCTCACCGCCCCTGTGAATGATTGGGAGGTGGTGCTGGGGAAGTTTCTCGGCTCCCTCACGCTGTACGCCTGCATGTTGGGCGTGAGTTTGTACTTCCCGTTCGTCCTCAGCATCGTTGGCAATCCCGATTTCGGCCCCATCGTTTCGGGCTATCTGGGGATGCTCCTGCTGGGCGGGGCGCTGCTCAGCCTGGGCGTGCTGACCTCGTCGCTGACGCAGAACCAGATTGTGTCGGCGGTGCTGGGCGTGGTGCTCATCGTCCTGCTGTGGCTTGTCGGCGCGCTGGGGGATGTAACGGGAGCCCCGCTGTCCGGCGTGTTCCAGTACCTGGCGCTGTCGGAGCACTTCTACGATTTCTTCAAAGGCGTGATTGACACCAAGGACGTGCTCTACTACCTCAGCGTCATCGGGGCGGCGCTGTTCCTTGCCACGCGAGTGCTGGAAACCAGGAGGTGGCGATGATGCGCGAACGACTCTCCCGCTGGAGCAACACGCTGGCCTACGCGGGTCTGTTTGCCATTGCCGCGGGGCTTGTCGCGGCGCTGTTCATGGGCAAGATGGGCTGGGTTCCGGGGGCCATCCTGGCCGTTGGGGCGGTGCTGCTCGTGGCGGCCGCGCTGGGTCGCCCCGCCGAGGTGCGCAGGGCGCTGACGGGCAGGCGGGCGCGCTACGGCTCCAACGCCGTGGCCATGAGCCTCATCCTGTTGGCCATCCTGGCGCTGGTCAACTTCTTGGCCAACCGACATCATGCGCGGTGGGATTTGACAAGCGCGAAGCAGTACTCGCTGTCCAGCCAGACGATTCAGATTCTCAAGGATCTGAAGGAACCCATCAAGATCACGGCGTTCTTCTCGCCCGCCGACAGCGCCCAGGCCACGCTGAAGGACCTGCTGGCCGAGTACACGTACCACACGGACAAACTGTCGGTGGAATTCGTGGACCCGGACCAGAAGCCCGCGGTGGCGCGGCAGTACGGCATCACCAGTTACGGCACCATCGTGTTTGAGCGCGGCGCGCGCCGTCAAGACACCTTCGGCACCGACGAGCAGAGCATCACCAGCGCCATCCTCAAGGTCTCGCGCGACGAGCAGAAGGGCATCTACTTCCTCACCGGCCACAAGGAGCGAGACCCCGAGGGCTATGCCGACGATGGCTTCAGCGCCATCAAGGCCCTGCTGGAGAAGAACAACTACAAGGTGGGCACGCTAAACCTGGCCATGACCAGCACCATCCCGTCGGATACGGCGGCCCTGGTCGTCGCCGGCCCGCAGACCGCCTACGCCGAGGACGAGCGCCAGACTCTGGCCACCTACCTGAACGGCGGCGGCAAACTCATGGTGCTGCTGGACCCCGCCTCGGGCGTCGACCTCAATTCGGTCCTGGAGACCTACGGCGTGCGCTTCCGCAACGACCTGGTGGTGGACATCTACAGCAGTTTCTTCGGCGACCCGCTGACGCCGTTGACCGCGCGCTATCCGTACAGCATGATCACCAAGGACATGACGGGGCTGACCAGTTTCTTCCCATACGCGCGGTCCATAGAGCGGCTGGGCACCGCGCCGGAGGGCGCGACGATTACCGACCTGGTAACCACCAGCGACCAGAGTTGGGGCGAGACCAACCTGACCCAGCGCCAGGTGCAGAAGGACGCCGCCGACACTCCTGGCCCGCTGACCCTTGTGGCGCAGGTGCAGAAGGGCAAAACGCGGCTCGTGCTCGTGGGCGATTCGGATTTCGCCGCCAACAACGTGCTGAACTCGGTGCGCGGTGCTTTTGGCAACGCGGACCTGTTCGTCAATGCCATAAACTGGCTGGCCGAGGAGGAGTCGCTGATCGCCATCGGCCCGAAGACAGGGGACGTGCGCACCGTGTTCCTCACGCCGTCGCAGATGCGGCTCATCCTGTACAGCAGCGCCCTCGTGTTGCCGGCGATGGTACTGTTTGTGGGGCTGCTGGTCTGGTGGCGGCGGCGATAACGCCGGGTTCGGAGGGTTGAGGTGAGACTGCGCAACACGCTCATCCTGTTCGTCATTCTCCTGGCGCTGACGGGCTACGTGTTCCTGGTGGAGGTGCCCAAGTCCAAGCAGTCGCCACAGGAGCAGGTCGGGGCGGCTCCGCTCTGGGAGATTCCGCAGGATCAGGTTGTGCGCCTGGAAGCGGCCAAGAGCGACGGCCAGGCGCTTGTCCTGGAGCGCGCGGAAGGCCAGACCTGGTGGATACGCGCGCCGTTTGTGTACGAAGCGGACGGGAGCCGCGTGGGGGGCGTCGTGAGCGACTTGAGCAGCCTGCGTTCCACCCGCGCGCTCAGCGACACGCTGAACCTGTCGGACTACGGGCTTGCGGCACCGACTCTCACGGTAACGCTCACGCTGGCGAGCGGCGAGCATCATACCTTGCGGGTGGGCGACCAGAACCCCACGGGGACGTACCGGTACGCCATCGCCGACGACCGTCCGGAGGTGCACCTGGTGTATGCCTGGAGCATCAACACGCTGGAGCAGATGATCGCCGAGCCGCCACGGAAGCCGACGCCTACACCGACGCCGACGGTAACGCCTACGCCGTCGGCAACGCCCATCCCATCCGCCACACCCACGCCGACGCCCTGATGGGGGCTTGGGGCGCGGGCTTTGTGCGGGGCTGGGGAAGGCTCGGTTCCAACGTCCGTTGGCGCGGCGTTGCGAGGGCGCGCAGCATCCGAAGCGACCTTTTCCGAGTTCGTAGGGCGGCTTTCCATAGCCGCCGGACGCAGGGGGCAGGTATGGAAACCTGCCCTACGCGCGCGATTCGCAGTTCCAACTCCACGGGGAGAGGGCTCGTAGAAGGTGGAAACGTATGTTTTAAGAAAATTGGGTGTGCCAATTTATGAAAACTGTGGTATAATAATGGGAAGGGTTTGAAACTCACGAGTAGTGTCGCGGGCTCCAGCGGAACCGAGCGTTACGTTTGCACGTTTCATATAATAGATAATAGAGTGAGGAGGCAACTTGAATCTCAACCGCCTACCAATCGGCGAGACGGACGACGAGGTTGCTGCATTCACGGAACCCGAAGAGGATTTTGCCCTCTGTCCCCTTGACGATGAGTCCCCATGGCCTGCGGAGCAAGATTCGGCCGACGAAGACGTCCCCGATTTGGAAGCCAGACACATCCTTGACATTGACGAGTCTCCGGCCGACGTGAGCGATCCCATCAATCTGTACTTGCGGGAGATCGGCCGCGTGCCGCTGCTGACCGCCGAGGACGAAGTAACCCTAGCGAAGCGCATGGAGCGCGGCCAGAAGGCGCGGCGCATGCTGGAGCAGACCAATCTCTCGCCGGCGCGTCGGGAACGGCTGGAGGCCTGGGTGCGCGAGGGGGAGGAGGCCCGCGATCACCTCATCCGCGCCAACTCGCGGCTGGTCGTCAGCATCGCCAAGAAGTACATCGGCAGGGGCGTGCCGTTCCTGGACCTCATCCAGGAGGGCAACATCGGCCTGATCCGTGCGGTGAAGAAGTTTGACTACCGGCGCGGCTACAAGTTCAGCACCTACGCCACGTGGTGGATTCGCCAGGCGGTGGCGCGTGCCGTGGCCGATCAGAGCCGCACCATCCGCGTGCCCATCCACATGCACGACCAGATCGCCCGCGTGGCCCGCATTTCGCAGGACATGGCCCAGGAATTGGGGCGCGAGCCGACCCACCAGGAACTGGCCGAGCGGCTCAACCTTCCGGAGGACAAAGTCCGCCGCATCATGAAGGCCGCCACCCGAATCCTGTCGCTGGAGGCTCCCGTCGGCGAGGATGGCGACAGCGAGTTGGGCGAGTTCATCAAGGACGAGACGTCGGTCAGCCCGAGCACGGCGGCCTCGCATTCGCTCCTGCGCGAGCAACTGGAGGAACTCATGTGCGCGCTCAGCCAGCGGGAGGTGCGCATCCTCCAGATGCGGTTCGGCCTGGTGGACGGGCAGACCCACACGCTGGAAGAGGTGGGGCGCAAGTTCGGCCTGACCCGCGAGCGCATCCGCCAGATAGAGGCCCAGGCGCTCATGCGGTTGCGCCATCCGCGCCGCAGCAGCAAACTGCGGGACTATCTGCGGTAGGGGCGCGGGGGCGGGCTCCCTGCCATTCTGGGCCGCGGGGCGGCGAAGAGTCTCGCCAAACGAGATGCTTCGCTCGGCATGGCAAAGAGAAACCGCGAATGGGCGCGAATTCGCGTCCATTCGCGGTTACCGTCGCCGCTACACGTCCAGGTTGCGCACGTTCTTGGCGTGGGTCTGGATGAAACGCCGGCGCGGGGGCACCTGATTGCCCATGAGCATCTCAAAGGTGCGGTCGGCTTCTACCGCGTCCTCCACGGTAACCTGAAGCAGCGTGCGGTTCTCCGGATTCATCGTCGTTTCCCACAACTGCTCCGGGTTCATTTCGCCCAGGCCCTTGTAACGCTGAATGGTGATGTTTTCACCCTTCTGTTTCGCCAGAATCTGGTCCTTCTCGGCCTCGGTGTACACGTAGTAGTGCTGCTTGCCTTTTTCTATGCGGTACAACGGCGGCTGGGCGATGAACAGGTGCCCGTTCTCAATCAGGGCAGGCATGTAGCGGAAGAAGAACGTCAACAGAAGCGTGCGGATGTGCGCGCCGTCCACATCGGCATCGGTCATGATGATGACGCGGCCATAGCGCAGGTTGGACAGGTCAAACGACTCGCCGATGCCGGTGCCCAGCGCCGTGATGAGCGCCCGCACCTCGTTGTTGTTGAGCATTCGGTCCATACGGGCCTTTTCCACGTTGAGGATCTTGCCCCGCAGCGGGAGGATGGCCTGGAATCGGCGGTCGCGCCCTTGCTTGGCCGAGCCGCCTGCCGAGTCGCCCTCCACGATGTACAGTTCGGCCTTCAGAGGGTCGCGCTCCGAGCAGTCGGCCAACTTGCCGGGGAGCGACAGGCTTTCCAGCGCGCTCTTGCGGATGACGAGGTCGCGGGCCTGGCGTGCGGCCTCGCGCGCGCGGGAAGCGATGAGGCTCTTCTCCACGATGGCCTTGGCCTCGCGGGGGTTTTCCTCCAGGAACGTGGCAAGCGTGTCGGCCACCACCGATTCCACCTGGCCCTTGACTTCGGCGTTGCCCAGTTTGGCCTTCGTCTGGCTTTCAAACTGCGGGTCGGTGAGTTTGACGCTGATGACGGCTGTGAGGCCCTCGCGCACGTCGTCGCCGGTGAGGTTCGGCTCGTTCTCCTTGAGAAGCCCACTCTTGCGGGCGTAGTCGTTCAGCGTGCGGGTGAGCGCGGAGCGGAAGCCGGTGAGGTGCGTCCCGCCGTCCACGGTGTTGATGTTGTTGGCGAAGGCATAGACCGACTCGCTGTAACCGGTGTTGTACTGGATGGCCACCTCAACCTGGGTGCCGTTGACCTGCTTTTCGGCGTAGATGGGCTTGTGGAGCACCTCGCGGCCGCGGTTCAGGTACCAGACGAAGGAGCGCAGGCCGCCCTCAAAGTAGAACGACATCTCGCGGTCTTCGCGCTCGTCCACGAAGGTGATCTTCAGCCCGCGCGTCAGGAAGGCCATCTCGCGGAAACGCTGCGCCAGGGTCTCAAATTTGTAGTCTATGCCCTGTTTGAAGATCTCGCTGTCGGGGAGGAACGTCGTCTTCGTGCCCGTGCCGTCGGCCTTGCCGATGCGCTCCACGGGCGTAACCGGGTGGCCGCGCTCGTATCGCTGGCGGTACACCCCGCCATCCCGACGCACCTCCACCTCCATCCATTCCGACAGCGCGTTGACGGCCGACACGCCGACGCCGTGCAGCCCGCTGGCGACCTTGTACCCGCCGCCGCCGAACTTGCCGCCGGCGTGCAGGATGGTCATCACCACCTGCAGGGCGTCCATCGGCTTGCCGTCGGCGTCCTTCTGGTTGGGGTGGGGCCCCACGGGGATGCCGCGCCCGTTGTCCTCCACGACCACCGACCCGTCGGCGCGGATGGTAACCCGAATGCGATTGCAGAATCCGGCGAGCGCCTCGTCAATGGAGTTGTCCACCACCTCAAAGACCAGGTGGTGCAGCCCCCGAATGTCGGTGCTGCCGATGTACATGCCCGGGCGACGCCGCACGGCCTCCAGCCCCTCAAGGACCTGGATGTCGTGCACGCCGTAGGAGTTGTTCTTCTCGTTGCCCCTGTCGCTCATAGGTCTTTTTCACCCGATGGATTGGTTCTGTCCGGTTTTGTGGCCGATTCGCCTGCCAGGGCAGTCAGGACCGCTACGCGCTGTTCCAGCGCGCGCCAGCGACTGCTATAGAAGATCAGGCTTGCGGCGGCCAGCGCCGTGCTCACGAATCCGTTGGCCAGGATGGCGACGGCGGTGCCGGCTGTGCCCGAGGCGATGGCTTCCCACACGACGCCAAGCCCCCAGGTCAGCGTGAGTGTCAGCAGGATGAGGGCCGCCGTCGCGCCGCCGTTCAGCCGCACCAGGGTTACGCTCCTGGAGACCGCCTGGCGTACCCCTACGTCGTCCAGCACCATGGCGTCCACGGCGAAGAACAGGTAGAACGCAACCCAGATCAAGAAACCGAGGCCCAGCCAGCCCACCACGGTGGCCAGGAACATGGCGCCCTGCGGGTAGAAGAACGAGAGCACGCCCACCATCATCATGGCCGGGAGCGCCAGCACGACGGCGATGCCCGCCACGACCACGCCGAGCGCCACGAGCCGCCACAGGACGCGCGCGGCATGGGCCAGCGCCGGCCCGATGGCCCCGCGGCCGCCCCGCACCTCTCGTCCCAGGATGCCTAGGTAGAGCGCGAGCAGGTAGCCGCCGAGCACGAGCAGCGCCACAGCGAGCCCCGCTGCCCAGGCCCAGTTGTCCAGCGGCCACACCCGTTGCCCCGCAATGCGCACGGGAAGAACGGGCAGACCCACCGTCAGCAATTCAAACAGATTGAACTTTTCGCCCCATTGCGCCAGATTGCGGGCCGCCGCCAGCGCCGCGTCAGCGTACTGACCGGTCTGGCTGCCGACGCCGGCCCGAATCGCATCGGCCACCTGCTGGATCAGGGGGCCGACCGAGAAGCGGGGGCCGAGCCAGGTGAGCAGGTTCACCGCAATGGGCAACAGGATTGCCCAGGGGCGGCGGGTCACCAACTCAAAGCCCGCGGTCAACGCCTCAATTACGCCTATACCCTTCCCGTTTTCCACGTCGCATATTTTACCATACCTGCCCGATACTGAAAAATCCCGCGCGCCCTGGGCTCGGTTCCGACGGGCCATCGCGCCGCCTCGCCAGGGCGATGGACGTCTGCGAATCGCACGAATTCGCGCGAAGGCGGTTACTTGCGGCGCACGTTGTCGCCCCCAACCGTCATCGCGAATCGCGCGAATCCACGCGAATGGGGGTTGGGGTGGGGTGTGCGCCCCGCCGGCCTGACGCTAAAGCATCGGGCTGAAGGTGCAAAGCCCTGCGGGCTGGGGTTAGCCCCGCGCGTGTAGAGCAAATTGCCAATTTGCTCTACATTCCCTGCCTGCGGCGGAGGCGAAGGTGCGGCGCACGTTGTCGCCCCCAACCGTCATCGCGAATCGCGCGAATCCACGCGAATGGGGTTGGGGTGGGGTGTGCGCCCCGCCGGCCCGACGGCGATTGCTTCGGGCGCTCCGTGCTTTGGAACCGATTCGGGGTCTCCCGTGCATTTGGGATGGCACCCGCCCTGTGCTATAATCGGCCAGGCACGGCGGTGGCGGAGGCGAATGTATGTATCTAGGCCCTCGGCGAAGGCGGCGCTCTTCTCCGGCGCGCATCACAATCTATCTCATCCTCATCGCGTTTTTCTCGTACCTCATCGTCAAGCGCCCCGAGTTGCCCATGCTGCCCCAGCCGGGCCCGACGCCCACGCCGCAGAAGCCGGCAGCCGAGTGGCTTGCCGAGGCGGACGAGCACTACCAGAACGGCGAACTGACCGCAGCCATCGCGGCGTACACCCAGGCGGCCCAGGCTGACCCCGGCAACCCGGAGCCGCTGATCCGGGCGGCGCGCCTGCTCATGATGCGCCACAAACTCGGCCAGGCCCTGCAAATGGCCCAGCAGGCGACGGCCCTCGCGCCCGATAGCCCGCTGGCCCTCGCTACGCTGGCGCGCGTGTACGACTGGATGGGCCGCTACGACCAGGCGCTGGAGGCGGCGCTCAAGGCAGCCCGACTCGGCCCTAACACCCCCGAAACCCATGCCTACCTGGCCGAAGTGTACGCCGACAAGGGCTTCTGGCGGCAGGCCGAGGACGAGGCCAACCAGGCCCTGGACTTGAGCGACGCCAATGTGGACGCTTGGCGGAACTACGGGTACGTCCTGGAGGCGCAGGGCGACTACCGCGGCGCGTTGGAGAGTTACAAGCGAGCGATTGAGTTGCACCCGCGGCTGAGTTACCTGTACCTGGACGCGGCCCGCAACCTGCGCGCCCTGGGCGACTACGACGGGGCCATCGCCTACCTGGAGAAGGCTGTGGCGCTGGATCCCGACAACGCCGAGGCCTACGACCAGATTGGGTGGACCTACTTCTATCTTCAGGATTACGACCGCGCGATCCCCGAATTCATGTCCGCCATCCAGGCTGACCCCGAGTTCGGCAGCGCCCACGCTCACCTGGGGATCACGTACTACGTCCTGCGCAACTACGAGGGCGCGATAGAGAACCTGCAGAAAGCGGTGGAACTGGGATGGCAGACGGAAGAGGTCCTGTACGAAATCGGCCTCTCGTATGCGTACCTGGACCAGTGCGACCAGGCGCGCCCGTGGCTCCAGAAGGCGCTGGAAATCAACCCCTCATCGCAGCCGGCGCTGGAAGGTCTCCGGATGTGTCCGGAGAAGTAATCATGCGCATTCGCGAGAAATCGGGCAAAATAGGCCGACAATTGCCATAGACCCGTTTCTACGCCTCTAGACGCGAATTTGCAGTTTCGGGGCACCTTGTGTATGATAAGGCCGCGTTAGCACTCTCGGCGCAAGAGTGCTAACGCGGTTCTGATGCCCAGAACCCGCCACAACCGTGCGCCACCAAGTCTCGCAAATCCAATTTCAGTGAGGAGGTAAGGCAATGACAGTCAAACTCAAACCCCTTGCAGACCGTGTAGTTGTGGAACCCATTGAGCAGGAAGAGAAATCCGCAGGCGGCATCATCTTGCCCGAGACCGCCAAGGAGAAGCCCCAGAAGGGCGTCGTCATCGCAGTCGGCCCGGGCCGCTATGGCGAAGAGGACGAGCGCGTCCCCATGGAAGTCAAGGTGGGCGACAAGGTCCTGTATGCCAAGTACGCCGGCACCGAGGTCAAGGTCAACGACAAGAAACTCCTGATTCTCAAGGAAAGCGACATTCTGGCGATCTTTGAGGAATAACCCCCAGCCTTTTATCCGACTGACCTAAACCCTTGAAGGAGGTTGTAAAGCATGGCGAAACAACTGGTTTTTGCAGAAGAAGCGCGACGCAATTTGAAACTAGGTATGGACATCCTGGCGAATGCCGTCATCACCACCCTGGGGCCCAAGGGGCGCAACGTCGCCCTGGACAAGAAGTTCGGCGCCCCCACCATCACCCATGACGGCGTAACCGTCGCCAAGGAGATTGAACTGGAAGACCACTTCCAGAATATGGGCGTGCAACTGCTGAAGGAGGCCGCTACCAAGACCAACGACGTGGCGGGCGACGGCACCACCACCGCCACCGTGCTGGCCCACACCATCGTTACCGAGGGGCTGAAGAACGTGGCCGCGGGCGCCAACCCGATGCTCATCAAGCGCGGCATTGAACTGGCCACGTCCGCCGTGGTAGAGGCCATCAAGGCCGAGGCGAAGGAAGTCAAGGACAAGGACGACATCGCCAACGTGGCCGCCATTTCCGCCGCCGACAAGACCATCGGCGCGCTCATCGCCGAGGTCATGGACAAGGTGGGCAAGGACGGCGTCATCACGGTGGAAGAGTCCAAGGGCCTGGAGTTTGAGACCGAGTACGTAGAGGGTATGCAACTGGATCGCGGCTACATCTCGCCCTATTTCATCACCAACCCCGAGCGGATGGAGGCCGTCCTGGAGGAGCCGTACATCCTCATCACGGACAAGAAGATTTCCGCGGCCACCGACATCGTCCCTGTGCTGGAGAAGTTGGTCCAGGTGGGCAAGCGCGAGGTGCTCGTCATCGCCGAGGATGTGGACGGCGAGGCGCTGGCGACCCTCGTGCTCAACAAACTGCGGGGCATGATCAACTGCGTCGCCATCAAGGCCCCTGGCTTCGGTGATCGCCGCAAGGCTATGCTGCAGGACATCGCGATCCTGACCAACGGGACCGTCATCAGCGAGGAAGTGGGCCGCAAGTTGGAGTCGGTAACCATCGCCGACCTGGGGCGGGCCGACCGCGTCGTCGCCACCAAGGAGGACACCACCATCATCGGCGGCAAGGGCGATCCCGAGAAGATCAAGGGCCGCATTGACCAGATCAAGGCCGAGATTGAAATCTCCACGTCGGACTACGACAAGGAGAAATTGCAGGAGCGGCTCGCCAAACTCGCGGGCGGCGTCGCGATCATCCGCGTGGGCGCGGCGACCGAGGTTGAACTGAAGGAGAAGAAGCACCGCGTGGAGGACGCGCTCTCGGCGACCCGCGCGGCCGTGGAAGAGGGGATTGTCCCGGGCGGCGGCGTGGCCCTCATCAACGCCATCCCGGCGCTGGACAAGGTGCAGGAGACCGGCGATGTAGCGACCGGCGTCGCGATTGTGCGCCGCGCCCTGGAGGAGCCCCTGCGCCGCATCGTGGAGAATGCCGGCATGGACGGCGCCGTGGTTCTGGACACCGTGCGTCGGCTCCAGAAGGAGCAGAATAACCTCAACATCGGCTACGACGTGTTGGCCAACGATTACGGCGACATGGTGGCCAAGGGCATCATTGACCCGGCCAAGGTTACCCGCTCGGCCGTGGAGAACGCCGCCAGCATCGCGGCCATGATCCTGACCACCGAGGCGCTCATCTCCGACCTGCCGGAGAAGGAGAAGGCCGGCACCCCGCCGATGCCCGAGTACTAGACCGACCGCAGGCAAACCAAAGGCCCCTCCGACGAGGGGCCTTTTCATTTCCCGCGACGGCCGTATCGCCGCCTACAGTTCTATGGCGAACCACCGGTAGGACATGGTGTTGCCCAGGCCGGCGGGGTCGTAGGAGAGGAGGAACCGCTGGCCGCTGGCCACCTGGAAGACCAGATAGGCCCGCAGCGTGGCGCCGGTGAAAGCGTCGCCCTCAAGTTCGCAGCCCCCCAGCACGGTGGGCTTGTACACCGAAGCCCCCGCCGGCTCGTGCAGCAGGAAGCCATCCCAGTGGATCGCCTGGGGGCGCTCCTCCGGCGCCAGGTTCCGCGCCACCACCGTAACGACCACGTAGTGCCTCCCCGGTTCGGGCACGGGCAGCGTCCACCGATCCCAGGTGCTGGCGTCGTCGGGCAGGAGAACCGCGTCCTCCACCGTGATCTCTATCTGCCCGTCGGACAGCACGGGCACGCCAATGGGCGCGGGCTGCTGCGACGAGCGCCCCGAAGCGGGCAGGGCCGCCGACGCCCGCACCGGCATCTTCAGCAAATCCAGGTTGGGCGTCTCGGTGGCCCAGAACCAGCGAACCCCCCGCCCGATTTTCACCCCCACGCCCGAAGGGTCATACGCCAGGATGAGGTTCTCTTCCCCGCGCCGCACCTGGAACGCCAGGTTGCCCTCCAACGTGCCGGTCGGGAACAGGTCGCCCTTGAGTTCATCCGTCAGGATGAGCGACGGGTTGGGGTACAGGATGTTGTCCGCGCCGGTCATGCGGAAGGCCCACCAGTTGACCGACAGGAGTTGATCCATCTGGCCCACGAAGCGCACGCGCAGGCGCACGAGCACGTACTCTTTGTCGGGTTCGGGCGGCTGGTTCAGTGGGCTCATCTCCCGTATGACGGGCCAGGCGTCTCGCTGGACGGCGAGGACGCTGATCTCCAGTTGGTCGTCGGCCACGGCGGGCTGGCGCATGAGGGCGGGGTTGAGGCGGCTCCCGCCGGTGCGCGGCGAGGCCGTCGGGGCTACCCCCTGGACGGCGAAGGCCTGGGGGTTCGCATCGGGGTCGGCCCACAGCCACCGCGCCCCTTCGTCTGACATGCTCCCCGATGGGATGAACGCCAGGGCCAGGTTGTCCTCCCCGTCGGCCACGACGAAGGCCAGGTAGCCCGAGCGGCTCTCGCCGGGGGCCAGTTCCCCGCGCAGTTCGTTGTCCAGCAGCAGCGGCGGCCGCTGGTAGAGGATGGCGCGGTCTCCCGTCAGCCGAAACGTCCCCGGGCTTAGGGTGATGGGCGCGGTTCCACGGTTGTGCACCTCCACGTTGACCACGACCACCTCGTGGCCTTCTGGGATGGGCGAGTTGAGGGGGGAGATGAGCGCATTGGCGTGGCGGTGCACCTCAAGGACGTGGATTTCCATGCTGTCGGTGGCAATGGTCTCGCCGAAGGGCATGGGGTTCTGGCGGCTCATGCCGGGGGCGGGGGTCAGGGTGGGGGTCGGCACGGGCATGTCGGTGGGGGCGGGCGGCAAGCCGATGGGGATGCGCCCTGCTACCAGCAGACCGAGCAGAACATATACGGCCAGCACCGTCGCGCCAAGTGCAACGAGCAGAGCGATTTGTCCTCTGGTCATGGCTCAACTTCCCGATAGCGCGTCCTTGCTGTGCGACAACGCGACGCCCTTCGCGCGGGGGCATCTCCACAGCATGGCCCGACATCCCTGGAACCTTGCGCATGGATTATAGCATAGTCTTGCAGTTTTGCAAGCGCCTGCGAATGGGGGAATTGTAACCGCGAATCACGCGAATCGCGCGAATGTAGTAGGGCAGGTTTCCATACCTGCCCTGTTGGCGGCTATGGGAAGCCGCCCTACGAAACTTTTGGGGTCTATTCTCCATTCGTGTGAATTCGTGTTATTCGTGGATACGTAGGGCAGGTTTCCATACCTGCCCTGTTGGCGGCTATGGGAAGCCGCCCCGCAGCGGGAATTACAGCGTTTACCACAACGCGCGCCCTGCAATTTTATGGAAAGTGCCTATTGATTTTGTGCGAATTATCGTGTACAATATGTGTAGGGAATGTTGGGCGCTGGGACATTTCCATGGTCGGTCTTGCAACGGGTGGCTCCGCACGATGAAGTGCCCGGCACTTCAGCATCGGGAATGTAGCAAAGGAGGCGACATTCATGGAAATCATCAAGGTCTCGGCGAAGTCCAGATCCACTGCGGTAGCGGGAGCCATTGCGGGGGTGATCCGGGAGGTCGGCCGCGCGGAGGTGCAGGCTATTGGCGCTGGAGCCGTCAACCAGGCCATCAAGGCGGTGGCTATCGCCAGAGGATATCTGGCACTGGAAGGAATGGACATCGTTTGCATCCCGGCGTTCGCGGAAGTGGACATTGAAGGACAGGAGCGAACGGCACTAAAGATGGTCGTTGAGCCTCGCTAGCGGGTACGTCATGCCGTCCACCGTGGATTTGCACCTTCATACCCTGTGTTCGGACGGCGAGTTCCCGCCAGAGGAGGTCGTGCGGCAGGCTGCGTCCAAAGGGCTGCGCACCATCGCCATCGCCGATCATGATACGATGGCCGGGATTCCGCAGGCCATGCGGAGCGCACATGTGGTGTGCCTGCGCCTGATTCCGGCTGTGGAGATATCCTGCGAGTTGGCCGAGGGGGAAGTCCACCTCCTCGGCTATTTCGTGGACTGGGACAGGGATACGCCCCTGTCGCGGATGCTGGCCCGGTTTCGCGCGTCGCGGGCCGAGCGCGCCCGGGCGATGCTGGAGAAACTGGCGCGCCTGGGCATGCCCCTGACCTGGGGCGAGGTGGAGGCCTTTGCGGGCGGCGAAAGCGTGGGTCGGCCCCACGTGGCCCAGGCGCTGGCCGCTCGCGGGTATGTGCAGAGCGTGGCGGAGGCCTTTGAGCGTTACCTGTTCCGGGGCGGGCCGGCCTATGTCCCGCGCTTCAAACTGACTCCCGAGGAGGCCATCGCCCTGATTCACGACTCGGGCGGGGTGGCCGTTCTGGCGCACCCGCTGGACATCGTGGATGTCATCGGCTGGCTCGCCGGCGAGGGGCTGGACGGGCTGGAGGCGTACTATCCCGGCTATACGCCCGACGTGTCCGCGCAGATTGTGGTCATCGCGCAACGCAACGGCCTCATCGTTACCGGCGGGTCCGACTACCACGGGCCGTGCGTGTCGCCGGGGATAGAGATCGGCTCCGTGGATGTGCCCGAGGAGGTTGTGCAGGCCCTGGACGAACGGCGCAGCGCCCTCCATGGGACGCGGGCCGCGCGTTAGTCCGCCGGCCAATCGTCCTCATCGGCCTCTGGCGTGTCGTCGGGTTCCTCGTGCTCGGATGATCTGCCCGCGCCTGGTTTCAGGCCCAGTTCCGCGGCGCTGACGGTTTTGGTGTCGCCGTCTTCAAACAGGACGACCACCTGTTCCTTCAGCGGGTGCACCTCAACGACCTTCCCCTGGCCGTAGGGCGTCTGCACGATCTCGTTCTTCTTGGGCAGGTTCTTGCGCAGTTCCGCGTAGGTCTCGTACTCGTAGGCCAGGCAGCACAGCAGCCGCCCGCAGACCCCCGAGATTTCGTTGGGGCTCAACGGCAGGTCCTGCTGCTTCGCCATCTTGATGGCGACTTGGTGGAACTCGGACAGGAACGTGGCGCAGCACAGGGGCCGACCGCATATCCCGATGCCGCCCAGGAGTTTGGCGTCGTCCCGCACACCCACCTGTCGCAGTTCTATCCGCGCCTTGAACATTTTGGCCAGGTCCTTGACCAGTTGGCGGAAGTCCACACGCTGTTCCGCCGTGAAGTAGAAGGTGATGCGTGTGCCGTCAAAACTCTGCTCGGCGCGGATGACCTTCATGGGCAGGCGGGATTCGGCCACCTTGGCGCGGCACTGGGCGAGGAGTTTCGGCTCCTCAGCCTGCCGCTGGTGCATCTGCATCGTGTCCCAGGCGGTGGCCACGCGCTCTATGGGCTTGAGTTGCCCCACCACTTCGTTTTCGGGGACATCGGTCGGCGGGATGACGACCCGGCCGATTTCTTTGCCGCGGGTGGTCTCCACCACGACGAAGTCCCCCGCTTTCAGGTCATGGTCTTGCGGGTCAAAATAGTAAATCTTCGTAGCCGGTTTGAACCGTATTCCTACAACTCTTGGCATATTCTCCCATCCGTGAACCGGACGGTTCACCCTCCGTGAGTTTCTTGCCGTCGGGGCGCCGAAGGCATGTCCATGGTCAGAACCTCCAGCGCCAGCCGCGTGTTGACGTTTTGCGCCAGGCTCCGCATGGTGCGCAGCGCCTGGGCGAGAAAGGCGCGGGCGCTGTCAGCCGGGCACCAGGCGGCCACGGCCTGCAAGGCGTCGCGGCGGTCCAGGTTGGCGATGTTGTCGCCCTGGCCCGCGGCCACCAGGAGCACGTCGCGCCACCAGGACACCCAGAAGTCCAGCAGTTCGCGCACGGCGCGCCGGTCGGTGGAGGCCTCGGCGGCCCATTGCCACCGCTCTACTAGGTCGCTCCCCAGCAGGCGTTGCAGGTCGTCCAGATGCCGGATGCGCGCCTGCATGACCGACGGGTCGCGCAGGGCCGAGATGGCCCAGCCGGGCCTGCCGCCGCTCGCCCTCGCCAGGAGTTCGGCCTGCGCGGGGTCGGCCCCCTCGCGCTCCACCAGCGACTGCGCCAGTTGGCGCAGCGGCACCGGCCGCAGATCCAGGCACTGGCAGCGCGACACGATGGTCGGCGGAAGCAGGGCCGCATCGCTGGCCAGCAGGATCAGCACGACCGGCTCCGGCGGCTCCTCCAGCGTCTTTAGGAGCGCATTGGCCGCCTCTCTGGACATGCGCTCGGTCTCGGCCAGGATGTACACGCGGTGGCGGGCCGAATGGGGCGCCAGCGCCGCCTCTCGCTCCAGTTCGCGCACCTGGCCGATCTTGAACGTCGCGCCATCGGCTTCCACCAGCCGCACGTCGGGATGGGTCAGCCGCGCGACCTGCTGGCAGGGGGCGCATTGTTGGCAGGGCGGCTCGCTGCCCTCGCACACGATGGCCTGCGCGAAGTTCAGGGCCAGCGTGGTCTTGCCCACCCCTGGCGGCCCCGTGAACAGGTACGCATGGGACAACCGCCCGTCCGCAAGGCTGCCGGACAGGAGGCGAACGGCCCATTCATGCCCGATTATGTTCCACATGCGTCCTTGCGCCTCCGAAGCGTGCCGAATTGTACCACAGCACGGCGCGGTGCGACAAATGGTGCGCTGAGGGTAGTGTGCACCGTGTACATTTCGGTGGGAACTTGGCAGACCGACGGGCGGCAGCATGAAACGAATGGGCCGTAGGGCAGGTTTCCGTGCCCGGCTTCTGCCTTGGGCGGCTATGGAAAGCCGCCCTACGGGTCTTGGGATTGCGGCGCCAACCCATGGCGAGTGTAGGGCAGGTTTCCATACCTGCCCTCTGCCTTCGGCTCAGCATGACAAGGAGCGGGAAGGCGGTGTGCGGGACAGACCAATCCGGTTTGGAACTGAGTCTGACGCGAAGTGGACCCACGTAGGTCCAGGCGGATCGGGGCGCCGCGCACGGTTCGCGCATGCCTTGCTTCGCGCCTTCGCCGCGGGTTTGGCCCGCAAGTTGCACGGTGTCTCCTGTCAACACCGCACGGCTGTGGTATACTTCCTGCAACTCTCTCGGTGCAGGAGGTGTGCATGAAGATCGCGGTCATGTCCGATAGCCACGACAACATCTGGAATCTGGAGAAGGCGCTGCGGCGGGTTCAGGGGGCCGATGTGCTCCTGTTCTGCGGCGACCTGTGCGCGCCGTTCTCGCTGAAGATGCTGGCCGACGGGTTCGCGGGGCCGATCCACGTCATGCAGGGCAACAACGACGGCGACGTGGCGCTTCTGCTCCGCGTGGCCTCGGGGAGCGGGCGCGTTCGCCTGTACACGGATGGCCTGGCGGAATTGGAACTGGGCGGCCGGAAGATCGCGCTGACCCATTACCCGCACATCGCCGCGGCCATCGCCCCGTCGGGACGGTACGACGCCGTCTTCTTCGGCCACACCCACAAGGCCGTCCACACGTGGGAGGGGCGCACCCTGGTGCTCAACCCAGGCGAGGTGATGGGGCGTTTCGGGAAGCCGACTTTTGCGTTGTACGATACGGAAACCCACGAGGCCGAGACCGTGGAGTTCTAATCCAGGGAGAGCGGGAAGGGCAAATGACATCGCGTCGGTTGCGGTTGGGGCTCCTGTACATCGTCGTCTGCCTGGCCCTCACGCAGGTGCCCGGGCCTGCCGCGGTGGGCGCGTTCCGCCCGCCCGAGCCGGATGAGGTCATCGGCCAGACGGTGCCACTCAACGACCGCTTCGGCCTGTGTTTCGTGAGTTCCGCCGAGGCTCCCGCGGACGCGGGGCGGTATGGCAAGGCGGTTGCCGCCGGCGCGGCCTGGAACCGCTGGCCCATCTACTGGGGGAACGTGGAGCAGAGCAGCGGCGCTTTTGATTGGAGCGCCGTGGACCGCGTCGTCGCGTCCGATCAGGCCAACGGACTCAGGACCAACGCCATCCTGCTGGGCACGCCTTCCCAGTACGCGACGGCTGGGCAGAGCGGCGCGCCTCTGCCGCAGGTGGGCAAGCGGCCGGTGCCCCTATCCGGGCCGAGCGAGCGGCAACCGATTAGCCCGGCCAGTTCCGCGCCCAAGAATCTATACGCGCCGATCTTCAGCGATGGCACGGATATTCCGGCTCCGGGCAAGAGCGTCAACTCTGCCAACCCGTGGGCCAGGTTTGTTTACGAGGCTGTGGCGCGCTACACCCCGCGCATCCGCCACTGGGAGATTTGGAACGAGCCGGACTACGCCCTGTTCTGGAACGGCTCGGTGCAGGACTACTATCGCCTACTGAAGGTGGCGTACATCGCGGCCAAGTTCGCCGATCCGGATTGCACGGTGCTCTTGGGCGGCCTGGCCATCTACATCACGCCCAACTGGCTGGAAAACCTGCTGGAGGTCATGAAGGCCGACACCGCGCGGACGCAGCGCGACGCCAATGGCTGGTACTTTGACGTCCTCCCTCTGCACATCTACAGCACGTCGTATGAGACATACTACCAGGTGCGGCGCGTGCGCACGCTGCTCCAGAAGTACGGCCTGGGGGCGAAGGCCATCTGGATCAACGAGAGCGGCGTGCCGGTCTGGAACGACTATCCAGGCCCCACGTGGGACCCTGCCAGCCTGTACCGCGCCACGATGGAGGAGCAGGCGGCTTACATCATCCAGAACTACGCCTACGGGTTCTACGCCGGCGCCGAGCGGATTTTCCATTTCCAATTGTACGACGATTGCGGCAACAGTCCCGCGGGCACGAACGACGTGGGCGATGCCTACGGGCTGTACCGGAACCCCGCCGACGCCATCTGTTTTCGGAGCCATTCGTCGCCCAATTCGCCTCGGCCCTCGTACAAGGCTTACCAACTGGCGGCCGCGTACCTCAACGGGGCGATCCCCCTCTGGCGGCGCAACCTTCAGGGCGACCACGAGGAGATCGCCTACTATCGCCCCGACACGCGCGAGCGCGTGCTGTTCCTGTGGGCCACGCGTGGGTCGCCCGTCGTTGTTCAGGTGGGCGCGGTGGGAACCCAGGCTATGGCGCTTGGCCAGGACGGCTCGGCGCAGCCTCTGACCCCTACGAACGGGGCGTACACGGTGATGCTGCCTGCCGCCACCAATCGCAACCTGCCCGATCATATCACCTACATGATCGGCGGTCGCCCGCTGATGCTGGTGGAGCGGGACACTACGCCGCCAGTCGTTACCGTGCAAGATCTTCCCCTGTACAGCCCGACGAGTTTCACGGTCTCCTGGCAGGGAACGGATGAGGGGTCGGGCGTCGTCGCCTACGATGTGTTCGTGTCCGTGGACGGCGGGCCGATGGTGTTGTGGTTGCAGGGCACGCAAGCCACGTCGGCGACCTACAGCGGCGTGCCCGGGCATTCGTATGGGTTCGCGGCGCGCGGCGTGGACCGCGCCGGCAACGCCGGAGCGACGCCTCGCGCCGCGCAGACCGAGACCGTCATCGCGCTGCCCAGCACGCCGACGGCAACGCCCCAGCCCACGGCCACGCCGACGCCCACGCCGATTGCCAGCACGGTCCTCAGCGGGCGCATCCTGAACCCCCTGGGCACGCCGGTGCCCGGCGGGAGCGTGATTGTAACCAACGCCTGGGGCATGCCGAGCACCATCGCCGCCGACGAGTCGGGCTGGTGGCAAGTGGCGGGGCTTCCGAAGGGCGACTACGGCATCCGCGGCTACGCGCTGGGGTATAGCCCCTGGTCGCCGCGCCATCTGCGGCTGGATGGAAGCGTGGCGGGGTTTGACGTGTTCGTCGCGCCTGGGGTGAACCTGGTCAGCAACGGGGATTTTGAGGCGGGGCTGGAGGGCTGGACCCCTGGCGGGAGTACGCCCGCGCAGGTTCACACCGCCGGGTTCGCCGGCCTGCGGTCGCTGGCGCTGGGCAAGGACTTCGTGGGCCAGCCGGAGTTGGGCGGCGGCGGCAATTCCACCGTCAGCCAGAGCATCGCCATACCGCAGACGCAATCGCCGGTGTACCTGTCGCTTGTGTACCAGGTGGTAACCCTGGAGAGCGAGGCCGGCCACGACTGGCTGGAGGTGCTCCTCATTGATGGCACGACGCGGTACGAGCCGATGCCGCCGCGCACGGTGTGGCAGACGACGCCGGGCTGGCAACTGTTCGTGTACGACCTTTCGCCGTGGCGCGGGCGCACCGTGCAGTTGATTCTCAACGTCTGGCAGGACTCCTCGCAGCGGCCCACCGTGGCCGTCATAGACCAGGTGAGCGTGGGCACGCCGCCCGGCCCAACCCCTAGCCCGACTCCAAGTCCGACGCCCACGCCGCGCTATCGGCTGTGGATTCCCAAAGTAGGCCGCTAGGCTCGGTTTGACACCCACGGCTGTCCGTCCTATAGTTTCGCGCAAATTACCACGCTCGGGGGTTCTTATGGAGGACTCTCTTTTCTTCCGCCGACATAGCAAGCGGTCCTTTCTGGACAAACCCGTGCCCGAAGATGCCCTGCTGCGCATTTTGGAGGCGGCGCGCTGGGCTCCCTCGGCCAACAACAATCAGCCGTGGCGGTTTGTCGTGGTGCGCGACCCGCAGCGCCTGGCGGCATTTCGGGAGGCGCTGAACCGCGGCAACCGCTGGGCGTGGAAGGCTCCGGTGCTCATCGCGGTGTGCGCACGGGCCGAGGACGACTATGTGCGCAAGGATGACCCCGTCTCGTACCATCTGTTCGCGTGCGGGTTGGGGGTGGAGAACCTGCTGCTGGCGGCCGTGCAGGAGGGGCTGATGGGCCACCCGATGGCTGGCTACAGCGCGCCCAAGGTGAAGGCGGCCCTGGACATCCCGGAAGCGTACAGCGTCGTGGCGGTGGTCGCGCTGGGATACGAAGGCCCCATTGACCTGCTGGACGAGGAGACGCGGGCCAAGGATGAGAAGCCGCGCACGCGCAAGCCGTTTGCGGAGACGGTGGCGTGGGATCGCTGGACGTTCGGGGAGGGCGCAGGGAGCCGCGAGTGATGCCGCGCCCGGCGCAAAGTAGGGGCGATACATGTGTCGCCCCGACACATGTGTCGCTCCTACCGCATGCGTCGCCCATACTCTCGGCGGGAGAGGAGACGGCCCAGCCCCGCGCGCCCATTCCCCCTTTTCGCCCCGCCTGCGGGGAGAGAAGGGGGTCAGGGGGATGTGAGGGGTAACCCCCTGCGGGCTGCCCCCCCATCCATAGGTCAGGTATGGAAACCTGCCCTACGGATGGGCTACGGGCTAGCCCTTCAGCAATCCCGTCATCTCGTTGAACTGCTGGATGAGCGCGTCTATCTCCGGAACCTGGCGCTGGAACCCGGTCCAGTAGTCCGGGTCGTACCACTGGGCCTGAATCTCGGCCACGGTCTTGCCCTGCTGCTCTACCCATGTGAAGTACTTGAGGTTGTGCACCCGCTTGCGGTCCCAGTAGCCCAGTTCCTCCACGTAGTCCACGCTGCACCCCAGCAGGTAGCGGCTGTAGTCGGCCGCGGCGTCCTTTTCGGTGTACTCGCCGCGCTCGGCGCGCAATTCCTGCACGCGGCTCTGGTACAGTTCCATGGAGTCGGTCCAGACCGTCAGCACGATGTCGTGCTCGCCGAGTTCGTACCACTTGGCGAACTTGATGGCCGACAGGACGTTGGCGATGCTGGAGATGCCCAGCAGGTCCAGCCGCCCGACGAGGGATTCGGGGACGCCGCGCTTGACCAGGTAGGCCCGACCGGCCGGCTCGTTGAATAGGCGCACCAGGCTGACGCACGCTTCGTCGTCTATGGCCATCACGAGATCGGTGTTCTTGATGTTGTGCACCCAGGGCACGTGCTTGTCGCCGATGCCCTCAATGCGGTGTCCGCCGAAGCCGTTGAGGAGCAGCGTGGGACACTGGAGCGCCTCGCTGGCGGCGACCTTGCTGGCGGGGAAGACCTGCTTCATGTAGTCGCCGCAGCCGATGGTGCCCGCCGAGCCGGTGGTGAGCACCACGCCTCGGTACTCGTCGCGCGGCCCCATCACCTGGCGCAGCACTTCTTCCATCGCGTGGCCGGTGACCTCGTAATGCCAAAGGTAGTTGCCGAACTCCTCAAACTGGTTGAAGATGAAGACTTTGTCGCCGCGGGTCCTGCGGAGTTCCCAGCATTTGTCAAAGATTTCCTTGACGTTGCTTTCGCAGCCTGGGGTGGCGATCACCTCGCCGGCGAGTTTGGATAGCCACTCAAACCGCTCGCGGCTCATTTCCTCGGGCAGGATGGCGATGGACTCGCAACCCAGGAGCGCGGCGTTGTACGCCCCGCCCCGGCAGAAGTTGCCGGTGGACGGCCAGACGGCCTTGTGGTAGGAAGGGTCAAACTGGCCCGTTACCAGCCGCGGAACCAGGCAGCCAAAGGTGGCGCCCACCTTGTGCGCGCCCGTGGGGAACCATTTGCCCACGAGGGCGATGATGCGGGCGGGCACCCCCGTTAGCGAAGGCGGCAGTTCCACGTAGTTGACCCCGTCAAACCCGCCGCCGAAGGGCACCGGCTCGTTCTTCCACGTGATGCGGAACAGGTTGAGGGGATTCACGTCCCACAAGCCGACGTTCTTCAGCCGCGCCTTGATGGAGTCGGGGATGAGCGACGGGTCTTTCATCTGGGCGAAGGTGGGGATGATGATGTGCCGTTCGCGGGCCCGCTGCACCGAACGTTGCAGAGATTCAGGGTGAAGGGTCAGGTCAATCATGCCTTGCCTCCGTGGTATGCTTCCTGCCGTTTGCGGTCGGATGCGTCCTCGGCAGGTTTGTCAGATGTCTGACATATTGTACCATTTGGAGGGGCTGCTGTCAAAAAGCAGGTCATGGGCATCCAGGAATCACACGAATCTGCGCGAAGGGTGTTCAGCCCGACGCTGAAGCATCGGGCTGAAGGGGCGAAGCCCTGCGGGCTGGGGCAAATTCGCGTTTATTCGCGTGGGTTCGCGGTTCCTTGTCGCCCGACGCTGAAGCATCGGGCTGAGAGGGCGAAGCCCTGCGGGCTGGGGTTAGCCCCCGGAGGAGGCTTCGCCCACGTAGCGCGGGGGTTCAGCCCCGCGCGTCGCCCCTCACCCTAGCCCTCTCCCAGTGGGAGAGGGGATGTGCTGGCGTGCCCGCCCGACGCTGAAGCATCGGGCTGAGAGGGCGATGCCCTGCGGGCTGGGGTTAGCCCCCGGAGGGGGCTTCGCCCACGTAGCGCGGGGGTTCAGCCCCGCGCGGGGTCATGCGCATCTACGAATAGTACGAATCTGCGCGAAGTATCGTTCTTGCCGAGGGTCAGTCAAAGACGACGACTTCCTTCCCCTGAAGTTTGTCTAGGATTTTCTCGCAGATCAACTCAAGGTGCGAGTTGTACTTCACGAAGTCCAACTGGTCGGCGGGAACCGTGAGCACAGGGCAGAGGGTGAAGCCTTCAATCCAGTCCTCGTACAGGGTGTTCAACTGGGCCAGGTACTCGTCGGGAATCTGGCGTTCAAAGTCGCGCCCGCGCAGCGCGATGCGATGCTGGAGCGTGGGCACCGAGGCCCGCAGGTACACGACCAGGTCCGGCGGGGGCAGGAACTGGGTCAGCACCTCGTACAATTCGCGGTAGCAGCGGTAGTCGCGGGCCTGCATGTGCCCCTGGAGATACAGGTTGCGGGCGAAGATTTCCGCGTCTTCGTACACGCTGCGGTCCTGGATCACCGTATTGGGGTGGCTGAGGATTTCCCGATGGTGGCGCAGGCGGCGCGACAGGAAGAAGATCTGCGAGTGGAAACTCCATCGCCGCATGTCGCTGTAGAAGTCCGCCAGATACGGGTTGTCGTCCACGGCTTCATAGAACGGCTCCCAGCCCAGCCGCGCGCTCAACAGGTGTGTCAGCGTGGACTTGCCGACGCCCACATTCCCCGCCACTGCGATAAACTTGCCCATGCTCTCGTCGCCTCACATGAGGAATTGGATGAACCTGTCCTTGCCGGTGGGTATGGGGCTACGGGATTTCAATGAGCGGCTGCTGGTACGGCGCGTGGCGCAGGGCGCTTCGGACTCGCTCCAGGACCAGGTTCAGGTCGTCGGAATTGCGGACGTAGTTCAGGGTGTCCGTGTCTAGCGTCAAAACCGGACTTTGGGTATAATGCTCAAAGAACCGCTCGTAGGCTTCGCTGAGTTCGCGGATGTAGTCGCGGTCCATGTTGCGCTCGTAGGGGCGGTCGCGCAGGGCGATCCGTTCCATCAGCGCGTCCAAGGATGCGCGCAGGTAGATGACCAGCGTGGGCACGGGAATCTTCTCGGCCATCGCGGCGTGGAGTTGCTCGTACAGCGCCAGTTCTTCGTTGCGCAGGTTCAGGTGCGCGAAGATGCGGTCTTTGGCGAAGGTGTAGTCGCTGATGAGGGGGCCTTTTTCCAACGCCTTGGGGACGGCTTTGTGTTGCTGGTGGTAGCGGCTGAGCAGGAAGAAGATCTGCGTCTGGAAGGCGTAGCGCTCTCGGTCGCGGTAGAAGTCCTTCAGAAACGGGTTTTCTTCAAAGACTTCTAGCAGCAGCGACGCGCCCAGTTCGGGCTGGAGAAGGCGGGCCAGCGTGGTCTTGCCTACGCCGATGGGCCCTTCAATGGCAATGTAGGGATGACGGTACATCTGAAGCCCCTTCCCGTGGATTTGGTTGCGTTTCTAGGATAAGCCTTTCGGGGCCTAAAGTCAAGAACGGCTCGTCTTAAATCTGTCGGTTCAGGTAGATTTAAAGGTAGGCGGAGAATCCGATATTGCCCGATTAAGGAGGCTGCGCATGAAACGTCTGGCCCTGGTTCTGGTTGTTGCGCTCGCGCTGGTGGTGGCGGCGGCGGCGCCCGTCTTCGCCCAGGGGGGCTTGGAGATCGTCATCGGACGGGACGTAAGCATTGCCCTAGGGAGTCCTCTTCGTTCGGATCTGGTGGTGGTGGACGGCGATGTCAACGTGCCCTTCGGCGGGGTTGCCGAGGGGGACATCCTGGTGGTGGGCGGGAATGTCGTCTCCGCGGGCACCGTGCGCGGGAGCGTCCTCGTGATCGGGGGCGACGTAACGCTCCGCTCTGGCTCGGTGACGGAAGGCGATGTGTCGGCTCTGGGCGGGGCGGTGAATCATGAGTCGCTCGCCATCGTGCGGGGCGAGGTGCGGTCGGGCTGGGAGGAACTCGGCAGGGGGGCTGGAATTCCTTCGCTGCCATCCGTCGGCCGCCCGTGGGAGTGGCGATGGGAGGGCGGCTGGCTGTGGAATGCGGTCAGCGGCTTCCTCAGCAAGATGTTGAGCGTGCTGGTTGCCGTGCTCGTCGTCGTGCTGTTCCCCGACCGCGTCCACAAGGTGCGGCAGACGGTGCGTGTCGCGCCGTGGGCGTCGCTGGGTGTGGGGTTCCTTGCCTATCTCGTGGCTCTGGTTCTCGGGTTCTTGCTGATCATCATCATTTGCCTGGCCGTCTTGGGGGCGCTCGTGTGGGCGGCCGTGTGGGCGGTTGGGATGCTGGGGCTGGCGGCGCTGGGGCTGGAGATGGGCGAGCGCCTGCTCAAGGGCTTCGGCGCGCGGTCGTTCGCGCCCGCGGTGGCGGTGCTGGTGGGCGCGTTTGTGCTGATGCTGCTGACGTATCTGCCCTGCTGCCTGGGCGGGCTTGTCTATGCGGCGATTGCGTCGTTGGCCGTCGGGGCGGCGATTCTGTCGCGCCTCGGGTCGGAGCTGTATGCGCCGCGCCCGTTGGTATGAGAGCGAGAAAAAGCGCGCAAACGCGCGATAGCCTGCGATAGGATGAGAGATCGGCAGAGCATTGGCCCTGCTGATCTCTCTGCCCATGTTTTCGCGCGGAAGCCTGTTTTCGCATTTGGGCGTTTCCGTGCTATAATCGCGCCAGGGCTTGTGAACCCTGACACCAACGATGGAGGTTGGCGTGCAAGACAACTACGGCTTCCTCGGCTTGTACCTGCTCATCGCCATTGCCTTCCCCTTTGTGGCGCTGGGCTTGGCGTACCTCCTTCGCCCCAAGCGGCCAGACCCTGTGAAATCCTCCACATATGAGTGCGGCCTTGAGACCATCGGCGAGACTTGGGTGCAGTTCAAGGCCCAGTACTATCTCTACGCGCTCGTGTTCGTTGTGTTTGATGTGGAGACGGTGTTCCTGTACCCGTGGGCGGTGGCCTACAACCGCCTGGGGCTGTTTGCGCTGGTGGAGGCGTTCATCTTCGTGGGCATTCTGGTCGCGGGGCTGGCCTACGCTTGGCGCAAGGGCGCGCTCCGATGGATGTAGCGGCAGGGCGCGCCGCATCTGTTCGCGTTGGGAGATCGTATGTTTGAAGACGACGCTGTTCCGGTAGAGAAGATTGACCGCAACATATTTCTTACCACCGTGGATTGGATTTACAACTGGGGACGCCAATACTCCATGTGGCCGGCGATGTTCGGTCTGGCGTGCTGCGCCATTGAGATGATCGGCGCGTCCACGGCCCGCTACGACATCGCGCGCTTTGGGATGGAGTTCTACCGCGCATCCCCCCGCCACGCCGACCTGATGATCGTGGCCGGCACCGTTACCCACAAGATGGCGCCGCAGGTCAAGCGCATCTGGGATCAGATGCCCGAACCCAAGTATTGCCTGGCCATGGGTTCTTGCGCCATTAGCGGCGGCATCTTCAAGTCCTACGCCGTGCTTCAGGGCGTGGACGAGATCGTGCCGGTGGACGTGTACGTGCCCGGATGCCCCCCGCGCCCCGAGGCGCTGTTTGACGGTATCCGCAAGATCCACCAGATGGTGCGCGCCCAGTCCATCAAGACGGTGCGCTGGTACGGCAAGGAGAAGTAAGGAAGCCTAGCGCCGACGCGCCGCCGGCGCAGGCGCGTTCGCCAATGACCGTCCGGAGAGGTAGAGGAGTGACCAACGAAGAAATCCTGTCAAGGCTGAAAGACGCGTTCCCAGATGTCGCGTTCCAGGTGCAGACCGAGGAGACCAAGGACTTTACCCTGATTGTCCCCGCGGAACGATTGGTGGAGGTGGCGACTCACCTGCGCGATCATCTGGATTTTGACTATCTTTCCGACGTAACGAGCGTGGACTATCCCGACCGATTTGAGGTCGTTTACCACCTGTTCAGCATGAAGCGCGGCGGGGGCGTCCTGACGCTGAAAGTCCACCTGCCCGATAAGGAGCACCCCGAGGTGGACTCGGTAACGCCCATCTGGCCGGGGGCCAACTACCAGGAGCGCGAGGTCTATGACCTCATGGGCATCTCGTTCCGGAATCATCCCGACCTGCGCCGCATCATGCTGTGGGATGGCTTTCCGGGGCATCCTCTACGCAAAGATTTTGAGAACCGCCTGTACACGTACAAGGAGTTGGAGCCGACCCGTCCCAAACCGCCCAACTGGTAGCGCGGCCGAGGCTCCGAGCGCCTGATTCCGAGGAACAGCGGGGGAACAATGCTAAAGACCGAGACGATCACCATCAACATGGGGCCCCAACACCCCAGCACGCACGGCGTCTTCCGCATGGTTTTGACCCTCAACGGGGAGACCATCGTGGACCTCAAGCCCATGTTCGGCTACCTGCACCGAGGGCTGGAAAAGACCAGCGAAAGCCGAACCTACCTTCAGGCCGTTCCCTTCACCGACCGCCTGGACTATATCTGCTCCATGAGCAACAATTTTGCCTACGCGGTGGCCGTGGAGAAACTGGCGGGCATTGAGGTCCCCATCCGCGCCGAATACATCCGCGTCATCATGGCCGAACTGACCCGTCTGGTCAACCACATGCTGGCCGTCGGGTTCCTGTTCAACGACCTGGGGGCCTGGTACACGCCCGTGGTCTATGCGTTCCGCGAGCGCGAGCGCATCCTGGACCTGTTTGAGATGGCCAGCGGGTCGCGCATGATGTGCAACTACATCCGGCCGGGCGGCGTGTCGGGCGATCTCCCTGCGGAGTTCCTCCCGCTCCTGCGGCAGATGATTCCCCACCTGGAGAACTTCGTCCAGGAGATTCGCGACTACCTTTCGGACAACGAGATTTTCAAGGCGAGGGCCGTGGGCGTGGGCTTCCTGCCGGCGGACATGGCGGTGGCCTACAGCATCACGGGGCCGGTGCTGCGCGCGTCGGGCGTGAAGTACGACGTGCGCAAGGCCGAGCCGTATTCCATCTACGACCAGTTTGAGTTTGACGTGCCGACCCAGGTGGCCGGCGATGTATACGCGCGCTATCTCCAGCGCCTGGACGAGATGGACGAGAGCCTCAAGATTTTGCGCCAGGCCGTGGAACGCATCCCCGACGGGGAGTACGCCACCAAGGTTCCGTCGCGCCTGCGCCCACCCAAGGGCGAAGCCTACGCCCGCATTGAATCGCCCAAGGGCGAACTGGGCTTCTACCTAGTCAGCGACGGTTCGCCCAACCCGTACCGTTGGCGCAACCGTCCGCCGTCGCTCATCAACCTGTCGGCGCTGCGCGAGATGTGCCTCGGGCACAAGGTGGCCGACGTGGTAACGATTCTGGGAAGCATTGACATCACCCTTGCTGACGTAGACCGCTGATGGGGGGACTATGCAAGTTCTAGACGACCTCTGGATAAGGATCGCGCAGTGGCTTCGCGGCGTGTTTGACTCGTTCCTTCCGCCCTGGGCCGCCCAGTTGGTGATGGACGTGCTGGGGATTCTGCTCCTCATCGTGTGGGGCATCGTCGTTGTCCTGGCGTTCACCTACATGGAGCGCAAGGTCATCGCCCGCGTCGGAGACCGCATCGGGCCCAACCGCGCCGGCCCGTTTGGCATTTTCCAGGCGATCGCCGATGCCATCAAGATGCTCACCAAAGAAGACGTAACGCCGACCAACGCCGACCGCGCGATGTTCCTGGCAGCGCCCATCGTGATCGTCATCCCCGCCGTGCTCTTGTATGCTGTGCTCCCCTTCGGGCGGGGCATGGTGGGCGTGGATCTCAGCATCGCCGTGGTGTTTGTGGTGGCGATGGGCGGCATCCCCATCCTGACCATGCTGATGGCCGGTTGGGCATCCAACAACAAGTACGCCCTGCTGGGCGGGTTCCGAACGGTGGCCCAACTCATCAGTTACGAGGTGCCGATGGTGGTGGCATTGCTCACCGTCGTGCTGCTGGCCGGCACCATGTCTACCGTGGGCATCGTTGAGGCCCAGGCGAGATTCCCGTTTGCCCTCGTTACGCCTGTCGCGTTCGTGGTGTACATGCTGGCGGGGCTGGCCGAACTCAACCGCACGCCCTTTGACCTGTTGGAAGCCGACTCGGAGATTGTGGCCGGCTACTTCATTGAGTACAGCGGCATGAAGTTCGCCATGTTCTTCCTGGCCGAGTACATCAATCTGTTCATGGTGGCGGGCATGATCACCACGCTGTTCCTGGCGGGCTGGCAGTGGCCGATCTTGCCATCCTGGCTGTGGTTTCTCATCAAGGTCATCGTCGTCATCTTCCTGATGATGTGGATTCGCTCCACAATCCCGCGCTTCCGCATTGACCAGATGCTGGGCTTCGCCTGGAAGGCGCTGGTGCCGCTGTCGCTGGTCAACCTGTTCGTGGTCGCGCTGGTGGCGAAGGTGCTGGAGCCGGGGTGGGCGCGCACGGGTGTCCTGTTCGTCAGCAACCTCGCGCTCCTTGCTGGTGCGGGAGCCATCCTGTCGCGCCAATCCCGCAAGCGCGAGGAGCAGGCGCGGGTGGCGGGCGAGGCCGCGATCCGGCGCTACTACGGCAGTCCGATTCGTTGAGGTGGATATGTACGGGAAGGGCATCGCAAAAGGCCTCTGGGTTACCCTCAAACACCTGTGGGGAACCTACGCCAAGGACATCAAGAAGTTCCCCAGGCGCTACGCGCCGGGCGGCATCGCCAAGCGCCCCGACTATGACCTATACGGTCTGTTCACGCTCCAGTACCCGGAGGAGCGGTATGAGATGTTTCCGCGGTTTCGCGGGGCGCTCATGCATCTGCGCAATCCGGAGACCGGCGAGCCGAATTGCACCGCGTGCGGCGCGTGCGAACGCGCATGCCCCCATGGCGTCATCAGCGTGGAGGGCGAGGGCAAGGGCAAAGACCGCAAAGTTACCGCCTACCGGTACGACCTGGGCCGGTGCATCTTCTGCCGCCTGTGCGTGGAGTCGTGCAACTTCAACGCCATTGAGATGAGCCACGAGTACGAACTCGCGCGCTACAAGAAGGACTTCCTCCTGGAGTTGGACGAACTGCTGAAGATCGGCGACAAGTACGGCATCCACAGAACCGGTGAGGCGTGGGGGGTTACCGAATGAGTGTGCCGCAGATTCTCTTTCTCGTGGTCGGAGCGGTTACGCTGGGGGCGGCGGTTGCCGTGGTAACCAGCCGAAACGTGCTGCACAGCGCGTTCCTGCTGGCGCTCACCTTTTTCGGCGTCGCTGTGCTGTACGTGCTGCTGGACACGCCGTACCTGGCCGCAGCCCAGGTTCTGGTGTACATCGGCGCGATCTCGGTGCTCATCGTCTTCGCCATCATGTTGAGCCGCAAGGTGGCCGCGCCCGACCTGGTGCAACGCAACAGCCAGTGGCTTCTGTCGCTCATCGTGGCCGTTGCGTTGTTCGGCGTGCTGGCCTACCTCACGCTCCAGGCGGCCTGGCCCGCGGCCAAGCAGGCGCTGAGCGTGGACGCCATCGGCGGGCTGGGCGAGGCGTTTGTGGGCACCTACGCCTTGCCGTTTGAGGTGGTGTCCGTTGTGCTCCTGGTGGCGCTGGTTGGCGCCATCATCATCGCGCGCGAGCGATAGCGGGGGTAGCGAGATGATTCCTCTGTCGTGGTTTCTGATTCTGGGGGCGGCGCTGTTCTGCATCGGCGTGTATGGCGTCCTGTCCCGTCGGAACGCCATCGGCATTCTGATGGGCGTGGAACTCATCCTGAACGCCGTGAACGTGAACTTGATCGCCTTCTGGCGGTATCGCACGCCCGACCAACTCACGGGGCTGGTCTTTGCGGTGTTCGTGATGGCCATCGCGGCGGCGGAGGCGGCGGTGGGCCTGGCGCTCATCATCGCCATCTACCGCACCCGCGACACCGTCATCGTGGAAGACGTGGATCTGCTGAAGATGTAGATGAGCCGCTAGCCGTTAGCCATTAGCCGTTAGCCGTCAGCGGGCAGCGGTCAGCCCGAAAGGCTGGCCACCAGCGAAGTGCCAAGGGCTAGAGGCTAGGGGCTAAAGGCTATCGGCCAAAGGCTAGAGGCTGACGGCCAACGGCCCAGCAGGTGAACATCCGAGCGGGAGCGAACTCACCGATGACAGAAATCTTTGACTGGGTACGACTGATACCGCTGTTTCCGTTTCTGGCGTTTGCCATCATCCTGCTGTTCACGCAGCGCAACCAGAAACTGAGCACGTATCTGGCCTGGGTGGGCATCGGCCTGGCGTGGCTCGTGGGGTGGACGATCGTCTTTCGGGCCATCGCAGACCCTCATGTCCTGGAAGAGGGGTTCCGCGCACCCATCTTCGCCATCCCCACGGGGCGTGGGACTCTGCAACTGGGCTTCCAGGTGGATGCGCTCACCACCGCCATGCTGTTCATGGTGCCGTTCGTGTGCCTGATGATCTTCATCTACTCCAAGGGGTACATGCACGGCGACCCGCGCTACTCGCGCTTCTTTGCCTACATCTCCCTGTTCGCCACGGGTATGCTCGGCCTCATCGTATCCGATAACCTGCTGCTGCTGTACATCTTCTGGGAAGTGATGGGGCTGTGCTCCTACCTGCTCATCGGCTTCTGGTTTGAGAAGCCGTCGGCCATGAAGGCGGGGCTGAAGGCGTTCATCACCACGCGCATCGGCGATGTCATCATGTTCCTGGGCATGCTCCTGCTGTACTCGGCGACGGGCACCCTGAGTTTCCACGAGATTTTCTCCGAGGAGACGCTGCACTTCCTGAAGGAAAGCACAGTGTGGCTGCCGCTGTTGGGGACGGTGCCGCTGGCTCCCGTGATCGCCGTTCTGCTGTTCGGCGGCGCGGTGGGCAAATCGGCGCAGTTCCCGCTGCACGTGTGGCTGCCCGACGCGATGGAAGGCCCCACGCCTGTGTCGGCGCTGATTCATGCGGCTACCATGGTGTCGGCGGGCGTGTACCTGGTGGCGCGCATGTTCCCTATCTTCGCCCTGCTGCCCGAGACGGCGTCCATGTCGGTTGTCGCCTTCATCGGCGGGTTCACGGCGCTGTTCGCGGCAACCATCGCTCTGGCGCAGGATGACATCAAGCGCGTGCTGGCCTATTCCACCATCAGCCAGTTGGGATACATGATCGCGGCGCTGGGCGTGGGCGCCTACGTCGCGGCCACGTTCCACCTCATCACCCATGCGTTCTTCAAGGCGCTCTTATTCCTCGGCTCCGGCTCGGTGATCCACGGCGCGGGGACGCAGGACATGATGGAAATGGGCGGCCTTCGCAAGAAGATGCCCATCACGTTCTGGACATTCCTGGCAGGCATGTTGGCGCTGGCGGGCATCCCGCCCTTCGCAGGCTTCTGGAGCAAGGACGAGATCCTGGCCCACGCGTTTGAGGAGTTCATGCACAAGGGCGTGGCTTCGTGGCCGTTCTTCGTGTGGCTGGTGTTGTCGCTGGGCGCGTTCCTGACGGCGTTCTACATGGCGCGGCAGGTGTTCCTCACCTTCTACGGCGAGACCCGCTCGGAGCACATGCACGCCCACGAAAGCCCGAAGGTGATGACGTACCCGCTCATCGGCCTGGCCGTGTTCGCGGTATTCCTCGGCTTCGTCGGCGTGCCCGAGGAGTTCCCCGTGCTGGGGCCGCTGTTCGGCAACAACTTCTTCCACCACGTGGTCGGGCACGCCTACCCCGCGACGCCGCTCAACTGGGGGGTAATGGGCCTGTCCGTTTTGCTGGCGCTGACCGGCCTGTTCCTGGGCTGGTTGGTGTACGGGCGCAACCCGCTCAAGGCGGGCCAACCCGATCCCATGACCAAACTCGGGCCGGTGTACACCCTGCTGCGCAACAAGTACTACATAGACGAATTCTACAGCAAGGTCATCGTGCGGCCTGCCGTGGCCCTCGCCACGCTGCTGTTCCGCTTTGACAACTCGTGGGTCATTGACCCGCTGGTCAACCTGGTGGGCAAGGTCGGCGTATGGCTCTCGGATTTGGGGCGCATCTTTGACCTGAACATCATAGACGGTATCGTGAACGGCGTGGCCGCCGTAACCGGCTGGTTCGGCAAGATTCTGCGGCTGACCCAGACCGGCAAGGCCCAGAACTACCTGCTGGTGGCCATCCTGACCGTTCTCATGCTGCTCGGCCTGTACCTGTACCTGCCCTTGTAGGTGAAACTCATGAGCACCGCATTCTACGCTGAGAACTTGTGGGGAACCGAGGAGGAAGCATAGATGGATTTTCCCATACTGACCGTGATCACGTTCGTACCCCTTCTGGGCAGTCTCATCGTGCTGCTGATGCCCAAGGACAAGGAGCGGCTCATCAAGCAGTTCTCCATCGCCGTGTCCTTCATCCCGCTCATCCTGTCCATCCTGCTGTGGGTGAACCTGGAGAAGGGCGGCGGCATCCAGTTTGAGGAGCAGGTTGCCTGGATTCCGACCATCCACGTCAACTACCACGTGGGGGCCGATGGGCTGAGCGTGCCGCTCATCTTCCTGACGGCGCTGCTCACCACCTTGTCCCTCTTCTACTCGTCGTTTACCATCAAGAACAGGGTCAAGGAGTTCTTCTTCCTGTTCCTGTTGCTGGAAATGGGGATGTTCGGCGTGTTCGTGTCGCTGGACTTCGTGCTGTTCTACGTGTTCTGGGAGATCGGCCTGGTGCCCATGTACTTCCTCATCGGCGTGTGGGGCGGGCCGCGCAGGGAGTACGCCGCCATCAAGTTCTTTATCTACACGTTGGTGGGCAGCGTGGCCATGCTGCTGGCCATCATCGGCATCTACCTGAACACGGGCACCTTTGACATCATCCAGGCGGCGGCGCTGCGCCCGTTCGTGGAGAACTTCACCCTGGGCGCGCTGGCCTTCTGGGCCATCTTCCTGGCGTTCGCCATCAAGGTTCCCATGTTCCCGTTCCACACCTGGCTTCCCGACGCCCACGTGGAAGCGCCCACGGCCGGCTCCGTCATCCTTGCCGGCATCCTGCTGAAACTGGGCTGCTACGGCTTCTTCCGCATCCTGCTGCCCATGTTCCCCGAGCAGTTCCACCGGTTCGCGCCCATCATCGCCGTCCTTGCGGTCATCAGCATCGTGTACGGAGCGATGGTCTCCATGGCGCAGTGGGATCTCAAGAAACTCATCGCCTACTCCTCGGTGAGCCACATGGGATATGTAATGCTGGGGTTGGCCGCGGCGGCTCTTGCTCTGGGGTCCGAGGACATGCTCACCAGCCAGGCCATCGCCATGAACGGCGCGGTCTTCCAGATGTTCAACCACGGGATCATCACGGGCGCCTTGTTCTTCCTGGTGGGCGTCATCTACGAGCGGGCGCACACGCGCGACCTGAAGGCGTTTGGCGGCCTGGCGAGCAAGGTGCCGTACTACTACGGCATCATGCTGGTGGCCGGCCTGGCGTCGCTGGGGCTGCCGGGCCTGGCCGGGTTCTGGGGCGAGTTCTTCGTCTTCCGCGGGACCTTTGCCATCGCGCCGGTCTATGCGGTGGTGGGTGTCATCGGCATCGTCTTCACCGCCGCGTACATCCTGTGGAAAGTCATCCAGCACGTGTTCCTGGGCCCGTTCAACGAGAAGTGGGCGAATCTGACCGATATGGAAACCTACGAGAAGATCACGCTGTGGCCGCTGGTGATCTTCATGGTGCTGTTCGGGTTGTACCCGCCGCTGATTGTGGACACGATCAACGCGGCCATGACGCGGTTGCTGTCGGGCCTGTAAGGGGCGCGGATTCGGCGAGGCGAGATTCTTCGCTCCGCTCAGAATGACGGGATTGCGGAGGTTGTGCATTGAACCTGCTAGGTCTTCTTTCGCCGGAGTTGATACTGCTGGCCACCGGCCTGCTGGTGCTCATCCTGGACATGGCCTTCCACGGCAGGCAGGGGCGGCGCGAGTGGATGCCTTTCGTCGCCATCGCCGGCCTCGTCGTGTTCCTGATTGCAACCTCCTTTCTCTGGGGCACGCACGAGTCCTTGCTGAGCGACATGATGGCGGTGGACAGTTTCGCCCTGTTCTTCAAGGTGGTGGCGGGGCTGTCCACGCTGCTCGTCATCCTGGCATCGTGGGACTATTTTCGGGGCAAGACGCCCTATGAGGGCGAGTTCTACGGGCTGTTGGTGCTCGCGGCCCTGGCTATCACCCTTGCGGCGGCTTCCACCGACCTCATCATGGTGTACCTGTCCATGGAGTTCCTGAGCATCGGCTCGTACATCCTGGTGGGCTACCTGCGCGAGGACCCCAAGTCCAACGAGGGGGCCATCAAGTACTTCCTGTACGGCGCGGTGGCTTCGGGAATCATGCTCTACGGCATGTCGCTGGTGTACGGCGTAACCGGCACCACGAACCTGGCGCAGATTGCCCAGACCTTGGCCTCGGGCAAACTGACCGGCGACATGCTATGGCTGATGCTGCCGGCGCTGGTGATGCTCCTGGCGGGGTTCGGGTTCAAGATCGCGCTGGTGCCCTTCCACCAGTGGTCGCCGGATGCCTACGAGGGCGCGCCGACGCCGGTTACCGCCTTTCTGTCGGTGGGGCCGAAGGCGGCGGGGTTCGCCATCCTCATGCGCGTGTTCCTGGCGGCGTTCCCATCGTTCCAGTTGGACTGGGCGGCAGTGCTGGCGGCCATCTCCATGATCACCATGACGCTGGGTAACGTGGTCGCCCTCAAGCAGACCAACATCAAGCGCATGCTGGCCTATTCCAGCATCGCCCACGCGGGGTACATCCTCATCGGCTTCGCGTCGGTCGCGCTGAACTCGCCCAGCCTGTTCAACGGTGTCAACGGCGTGCTGCTGTACCTGCTGGGCTACCTGTTCACCAACGTGGGCGTCTTTGTGGCCGTGATCGCCTTTGAGAACGCCACCGGCTCCAACCAGATTCCCGACTACGCGGGCCTCATCAAGCGGTCGCCGTGGCTGGCGGGGACGCTGTTCGTGCTCCTGCTGTCGCTCACCGGCATTCCGCCCACGGCGGGGTTCCTGGGCAAGTTCTTCGTGTTCGCCGCGGCCATCAACGTGCAGTTCTACGTCCTGGCGTTGGTGGGCATCGTGAACAGCGCCATCGCCGCGTTCTACTACCTGAACGTGGCGCGGTATATGTTCTTCGTGCCTTCGGAGCAGGAGTCGCGCGTGGCCATCGCGCCGGCGCTGGCGGTGGCTCTGGGCGTCGCCACGGTTGCCACGCTGGCTATCGGCCTGTATCCGCAGCCGTTCATTGAGTTCGCGAACCAGTCGGTGCGGCTTCTGGGCGTGTTCTAGGCCGACACGTGCCCCTGCGAGGGGCAGTAACCACGAATCGCGGAAATCCACGCGAATGTAGAATAGACCCCAAGGGCATTGGAAGTCTTTGGGGTCTCGTGCTGTTCCGGGGAGGCCGCGTGGGGGTAGGGTGCGCCGCCCGACGCTAAAGCATCAGGCTGGACGTTGGGGCGACGTATGCGTCCCAACCGCTTCGCGCCCGTAGCGTGCGGGGCTTTAGCCCCGCACGGCCATGCGGCCACTGACCTTACCCTCTCGCCGCGGGCGGAGGGGGAGGCCGGAGGCGCGGGGTGAGGTGCGCGCCAGGCTTCGGCCCGACGCTAAAGCATCGGGCTGAAGGGGCAAAGCCCTGCGGGCTATCAGCCCCGAAGGGGCTTCGTGCACGTAGCGCGGGGGTTTAGCCCCGCGCGGCCATGCCGACCTCACCCCCGCTGTCCCCCTCTCCGCGCGCGG
>JACIWU010000004.1 GCA_014360805.1 Chloroflexota bacterium | reverse complement strand
TTGCCCGAGGGGATGGAGATGGTGATGCCTGGGGACAACGTGAACTTGAAGGTGAAGTTGATCGTGCCGGTGGCGCTGGAAGTGGGGTCGCGGTTTGCGATCCGCGAAGGCGGGCGGACGGTCGGTGCAGGCGTCATCACCGAGATTTTGGAATAGGCTTGTTGGCAAACTGAGGTCGGGGATGGAGCAACCTCTATCCCCGACCCTTGTGGGGAGTGGGGTACATGGCGAAGCAGAGAATCCGAATTCGCATCAAGGCGTATGATCATCGTGTGCTGGATCAGTCCGTTCGGCAGATCGTGGAGACTGCGGAGCGCACCGGCGCTGTGGTTGTGGGGCCGGTTCCCCTGCCGACGAAGATAGAGCGGTTCGTCGTGCAGCGTAGCCCCTTCGTGGACAAGGACTCGCGCGAGCAGTTTGAGATTCGGACGCACAAGCGGCTGGTGGATGTGATAGACCCCGGATCCAAGACGATTGATACGCTGATGCGCCTGAACCTGCCGGCTGGCGTGGATGTGGAGATCAAACTGTAGGCCCGGCGTAACTCTTGAGACACCGCTGCCGAGAACAGGACTTATTGTCGTTGTACGTGAGGGCAGTGTTTGGTGAGGAGTGGTATGAAAGGATTACTCGGAAGAAAACTGGGAATGACCCGCATCTTTGACGAGTCGGGTAAGGTGATTCCCGTTACGGTGATAGAGGCGGGGCCCTGCTACGTAACGCAGAAGAAGACCGTTGAGACGGATGGCTACTCGGCGATCCAGATTGGCTTTGAGGAGACCGAGCAGCGCAAGTTGACTCGCCCGGAATGGATGCGGCTGAAGAAAGTGAACCTGCCTCCGCTGCGGCACTTGCGCGAGTTGCGGATGTCCGATGTCAGCGGGTACGAAGTGGGGCAGAAACTGCTGGTAGACCTGTTCAAGCCTGGGGACAAGGTGGACATCACGGGCCTGTCCAAAGGGCGCGGCTTCGCTGGCGTGGTGAAGCGGCACGGGTTTGGCGGCGGGCCTGCCACCCACGGTCAGTCGGACCGGCATCGCGCGCCTGGGTCCATCGGCTCGGGCACCACGCCCGGACGGGTATACAAGGGCACGCGCATGGCGGGGCACATGGGCAACCAGAAGACCACAAGCCAGAACCTTCAGGTCGTCATGGTGGATCCGGAGCGCAACCTGCTGTTGGTGCGGGGGGCGGTGCCGGGCGGCAAGAACGGGCTGGTGCTCATCCGCGAGGCCGTGAAGCAATAGCAATCTGACCTCAGGCGGGGCGCGGGAAACTCGTGGGCTGCCCCGACCGGCAAGGAGTAGGATAAAGATGTTGGTTCCATTGCGAAATCTGGAAGGCGAAGTCGTCGGCGAAGTGGAACTGCGCGATGATATCTTTGCCGCGCCGATTCACGAGCCGGTTATGCACCAGGCGCTGCTGCGGCAACTGGCGAACGCGCGGCTGGGCACGGCGGATACGAAGACGCGATCGGAAGTACGCGGCGGCGGGCGGAAGCCGTGGCGGCAGAAAGGCACGGGCCGCGCGCGCCAGGGGAGCATTCGCGCCCCGCACTGGCGCAAGGGCGGGATTGTTTTCGGGCCACATCCGCGCAGTTATGCCCAGGCTATGCCGCGCAAGATGCGCCGAATGGCGCTGCGCAGCGCGCTGTCGGTGAAGGCGGCCGAGGAGCAGATCATCGTGGTGCAGGACCTGGCGCTGGACGAGCCGAAGGCCAAGGTTATGCGGCAGGTTGTGGACAACCTGGCGGGCGGCGGCTCGGCGCTCATCCTGCTGCCGGAGCGCAACGAGGTGGTGGAACTCTCGGCGCGCAACCTGCCGGATGTCAAGACGCTGCGGGCGCATTACCTGAACGTGCGCGACCTGCTGACATACGACTACGTAGTCATGCCCGTCTCGGCCATCCAGGCGATTGAGTCATTCTTGGGCTAGCGGAAGGGGTTGAGAGCCATGAACATCTACGAAGTGCTGCGACGCCCGGTGCTCACCGAAAAATCGGATGCGCTGCACGCGCAGTCCAAGTACGTGTTTGAGGTGGACCGGCGGGCGACCAAGATCATGGTGAAGCAGGCGGTGGAGGCCGCGTTCAACGTGAAGGTGGTGGACGTGAACATCATCAACGTTCCGGCCAGGATGGGACGCTACGGCCGCCGGCAAGTCATCTCCAAGTCGGCCTGGAAGAAGGCGGTTGTAACGCTGGCTCCGGGCGATAAGATCACGTTCTTTGAGGGTGTGTAGCGCGAACAGTTCGCCCAGAATCATGAATCCGTGAGGGGTTTCCATGGGGATTAAGATTTACAAGCCGACCTCGCCGGGAAGGCGGGGGATGTCAGTCTCAACATTTGAAGAGATCACGCGCGAAGAGCCAGAGCGAAGCCTGTTGCAGCCGCTGCGCAAGACGGCCGGCCGCAACGTGTTCGGGCGCGTAACGGTGCGCCACCGGGGTGGCGGCCACAAGCGCATGTATCGGGTCATTGACTTCCGCCGGGACAAGGACGGCGTGCCCGCGCGGGTGGAGTCCATTGAGTACGACCCGAATCGCTCGGCGCGTATCGCCCTGCTGCTGTACGCGGACGGCGAGCGGCGCTACATCATCGCGCCCATCGGCCTGATGGTGGGGCAGACGGTGATGTCGGGGCCCGACGCGGAGATTCGTCCTGGCAACGCATTGCCCATCGCGAATATCCCTCTGGGCACGATGATTCACAACATTGAACTGTACCCTGGGCGCGGCGGGCAGTTGGTGCGCTCCGCGGGCACGGCGGCCCAGTTGCTGGCCAAGGAAGGCGACTATGCGCAGATTCGCCTGCCTTCGGGCGAGGTGCGCCTGGTGGCCCAGACCTGCAAGGCCACCATCGGCCAGGTCGGCAATACCGACCATTCCAACATCAGCCTGGGCAAGGCAGGCCGCAAGCGGTGGCTGGGCCGCAAGCCTCACGTGCGTGGGTCTGCGATGACGCCGCGCGATCACCCGCACGGTGGTGGCGAAGGTCGGTCGCCCATCGGCATGCCCGGGCCCAAGACGCCGTGGGGCAAGCCCACGCTGGGTTACAAGACGCGGCGCAATAAGCGGACCGATCCCATGATCGTCCGCCGCAGAACCAAGAAGCGGTAGTGGTAGTCAGGCATTTGCTGGAGGTGAACAGTGTCTAGGTCTTTGAAGAAAGGCCCTTACGTGGATCCCAAACTCCTCAAGCGCATTGAGGAGATGAACAAGAGCGGCGAGAAGAAGGTGATCAAGACTTGGTCGCGCGCGTCCACGATCTTTCCCCAGATGGTGGGGCATACGATTGCGGTCCATAACGGTCGCCGGCATGTGCCCGTGTACATCACCGAGAACATGGTGGGGCACAAGTTGGGTGAGTTCGCGCCCACGCGACTGTTCCGGGGCCACTCGTACAAAGAAAAGGGCACGAAGGTCAAAGGCAGGTAGCGTTGGGGTTGCGCTCTGTACGGCAGCCCGACAGATTGCATGACAGAGGTTGTCAGAATGGACTTGGAAGTTAGGGCGGTATTGAAATACAGCGGAATATCACCCCTGAAGGCGCGGCTGGTGGCCAACCAGGTGCGCGGCCTGGGTGCAGATGAGGCATTGGCGCGGCTGAAGGTCATGCCGCAGGCGGCGGCCAGACCGGTGGCGAAGGTGATCCGTTCGGCCATCGCCAATGCCGAGGAGAACATGGAACTTTCGCGCGATGATCTTTACATTGCGAAGATATTCGTGGACCAGGCGCCAAGCCGCCGCTGGCGGAGGTTCGGCGCGAGGGGCCGTTTCAAGCCCATCATTCGGCGTTCGTCGCACATCACGGTGGTGCTTAGCCCGCGGGAAGAGGCCTAGACAGGCTGGCCGCTGAAACGTTTGGCAGGAGGTAGACTTTGGGGCGCAAGGTTCATCCGACAGTATATCGGCTGGGAATCAACAAGACTTGGGATGCGCGTTGGTACGCGCAGGGGCCTCAGTACGCGGAGTTTCTGCGCGAGGACCTGAAGATTCGCAACATCGTTCGCGACCGCTTGCAGAAGGCGGGGCTTTCCAAGATAGAGATTGAGCGGTTCGCGAAGCAGATCATCGTTACGCTGCACACGGCCAAGCCGGGCATTGTCATCGGCCGGCGCGGCGCCAGCGTTAACGACCTGCGCAAGCACCTGGAAGAGATGACGGGCAAGAAGGTACGCATTGAGGTGAAGGAGATCAAGCGCCCTGAACTGGATGCGTACCTGGTTGCCGAGAGCATCGTGGAGCAGTTGGAGCGCCGCATTTCCCACAAGCGCGCCATGAAACAGGCAATTTCGCGGACCATGCGGGCCGGCGCGCAGGGCATCCGCATCATGTGCGGCGGGCGGCTTTCCGGCTCGGAGATGGCGCGGCGCGAGTGGCAGCGCGAGGGGCGGGTTCCTCTCCAAACGCTGCGGGCCGATATTGACTATGCCAAAGCCGAGGCCCTGACTACATTCGGGCGCATCGGGGTGAAGGTGTGGATTTACAAGGGCGAAGTGATGCCCGAGGCTGAGGAGACCGAAGAGGTCGTCGTAGCCGAATAGATATCCAGCGCGCCCACACGAGGGAATGGCGGCGGGGGCGCAGGTGTAGGAGTGAATGACTATGCTGATGCCAAAGCGAGTGAAATACAGGCGAGTTCATCGGGGCAGGATGAAGGGCCAGGCTCAGCGCGGCGCTGAGGTGCATTTCGGCGAGTATGGGCTTCAGGCGTTGGAGCCGTGCTGGATGACCAGCCGCCAGTTGGAGGCGGCACGCCGCGCCATCGTGCGCTATGTGAAGCGCGGCGGCAAGATTTGGATTCGCGTCTTCCCGGACAAGCCGGTGAGCAAGAAGCCCGCCGAGACCCGTATGGGCGGCGGCAAGGGCGCGCCGGATCACTGGGTGGCGGTGGTCAAGCCCGGTCGCGTGCTCTTTGAGATCGCGGGCGTCCGCGAGGAAGTGGCGCGCGAGGCGATGCGTCTGGCCGCTCACAAACTGCCCATCAAGACCCAGTTCATCCGACGGATTGAACAGGCCGGAGGCGAGGAAGCATGAAAGTCTCCCAGATTCGCAACATGACGGACGAAGAACTGAAGCGCAAGATCAGCGAGGCCTACCAGGAGTTGCTCAACCTGCGGTTTCAGTTCGTGGCGGGGCAGTTGAAGAACACCAACCGCCTGAAAGAGGTCAAGAAGGATATTGCCAGGATGCGCACCGTTTGGCGGGAGCGTGAATTGCAGAGGTACGGGGAGGATGCGTCATGAGGGAGCGTCGCAAGCAGATGGTGGGCCGCGTAACCAGCAACAAGATGGACAAAACCGTGGTGGTGCAGATTGAGCGCCTCAAACGACATCCTCTGTACGGCAAAACCATTCGGCAGCGCCGCCGATTCAAGGCGCACGACGCCGAGAATACGTGCCAGGTGGGCGATCTGGTCCGCATCGTGGAGTCCCGCCCGTTGAGCAAAGAGAAGCGGTGGGTCGTGGTGGAGATTCTGGAGAGGGCCCAGTAGCCTAGATGGTCAGGGTTTGCCGAATGCCCTACGGGGCCGGCGGCCTGGAAGTCGCAATCGGGAGTTGAAGAAATGATCCAGGTTCAGACAAGGCTGAAAGTGGCAGACAACACGGGCGCACGCGAGATCATGTGCATCCACGTCGTCGGCGGGTCGCAACGGCGCTACGCCGAGGTGGGCGACATCATCATCGCCTCGGTGAAGCAGGCGACGCCGACTGGCTCCTACAAGAAGGGCGACGTGGTGCGCGCGGTCGTGGTGCGGACGGCGAAGGAGTACGCCCGCCCCGATGGCTCGTACATTCGGTTTGACGAGAACGCCGCAGTCATCGTGGATGATTACAAGAATCCCAAGGGGACCCGCATCTTCGGGCCTGTGGCGCGCGAACTGCGCGAGAAGGGCTTCATGAAGATCGTGTCCCTGGCGCCGGAAGTCGTATAGGGGGCGTTTATGAGCAAGATGAAGATCAAGAAGGGCGATACGGTCGTAGTGCTCAGCGGCGATGACAAGGGCGCGAAGGGCGCGGTCAAGTTGACGATGCCGAAGCGCCAGATGGTGATCGTCGCGGGCGTGAACATGATCAAGAAGCATCAGAAGCCGACGGGGTCCACCCGCACGCAGGTGGGCATCATAGAGCGCGAGGCGCCCATCCACGTTTCCAACGTGGCGCTGTACTGCAACCATTGCCAGCGGGGCGTCCGAGTGGGCTACCAGGTTGCCGCCGACGGTTCCAAGGTGCGGGTCTGCCGCCGCTGCGGCGAACCGCTGTGAGCCGGCCTGATGCGTGAGGAGTTTTGAGTATGCCGAGGTTGAAGGACAAGTACCAACAGGAAATCCTGCCTGCTTTGCAGCAGGAATTTGGGTACCGGAATGTGATGGAGGTGCCCCGAATCGTCAAGGTGGTGGTGAACGTCGGCCTGGGCGAGGCGCTGCAGAATGCCAAGGCCCTGGACGCCGCGTCCAACGACATCATGCTCATCACGGGCCAGAAGCCGATTGTGCGCAAGGCCCGGAAGTCCATCGCCACCTTCAAGTTGCGCGAGGGGAACCCCATCGGCATCAAGGTTACGCTGCGTGGCAATCGTATGTACGATTTTCTGGACCGGCTGATGAACATCGCCCTGCCGCGACTGCGGGACTTCCGCGGCGTCTCGCCCGATGCCTTTGACGGGCGCGGCAACTACACCCTGGGACTCCAGGAGCAACTCATCTGGCCCGAGATCAACTACGACACCATTGACAAAGTGCGAGGGATGGAAGTAACGATTGTTACGACGGCGAAGACCGATGAGGAAGCACGCCGACTGCTCCAATTGCTCGGGATGCCTTTCCGAAAACGGCAATAGCAGGGATTGATAAGCAGGAGGGAGTAAGACAGTGGCGAAGAAGAGCATGATTGCGCGGGAAAAGAAGCGGAAGTACGCGGTTCGGGTTCGCAACCGCTGCCACATCTGCGGGCGACCCAGGGGCTACATGCGCCGCTTTGACCTGTGCCGGATTTGCTTCCGTGAACTGGCCGTGGAAGGCAAGATTCCCGGTATTGTGAAGTCCAGTTGGTGATTCAGACAGGAGTGCAGGGAATGAGCGTAAATGACCCGATTGCCGATATGCTGACGCGGATGCGGAATGCGACGATGGCGCACCACAAGACGGTGGCCATTCCCCATTCGCGGGTGAAGGCGGAGATTGCACGGATTCTCAAGGAGGAAGGCTACATCAAGGACTTTGAGGTCGTGAACCAGAAGCCTGCTCCTGTGCTGAGGTTGCATTTGAAATACACACAAGACAAACAGCCTGTGCTGACCGGTCTGAAGCGTGTCAGTTCGCCTGGGCGGCGGGTGTACACCAGCCGGGCCGACATCCCGTGGGTGTTGAGCGGCGTCGGCATCGCGATTCTGTCCACGCCGAAGGGGATCATGACCGGGCAGAAGGCGCGGCGGCTCGGCGTGGGCGGCGAGATTCTGTGCTACGTCTGGTAGGAATCGCGCCCCGGGGCGTACAGGATGTTTGCAGGGAGGAATGGAAGTGTCGCGTATAGGACGGCAACCCGTGCCGATTCCAAAGGGTGTGCAGGTAACGATAGAAGGGAATCGCCTGATCGCAAAAGGGCCGAAAGGTGAACTGGCCCGCGATCTGCCCGAGCCGATTCAGGTGCGGGTGGAGGGCGATCAGATAGTGGTTACGCGCCCCAGCGATGACCGGGTGCATCGGTCGCTGCACGGCCTGACCCGCGCGCTGGTGGCGAACATGATCACCGGCGTGCACGAAGGGTTTACCCGACGCATGGAGATTGAAGGCGTGGGGTGGCGCGCGGAGGCGCAGGGCCAGAATCTTGTGCTGATGGTGGGGTACTCCCATCCGGTTGAGATCGTGCCGCCGCCCGGCATCACCTTCCAGGTGGATAAGGGTGGGCGCACCTTCTCCATCTTCGGCATTGACAAGGAACTGGTGGGGGAAATCGCCGCGCGGATTCGCCGCGTGCGACCGCCCGAGCCGTACAAGGGCAAGGGCATCCGCTACGAGGGTGAGAAGATCCGCCGCAAGGCCGGCAAGACCGGCAAGTAGTGGCCCCGCGTACCAGCAGTGAACGAAAGAGTTTTCTCCCTCCTCGGCGAAAACGGGGCGGGGGTGGTTCTAGGGAGGAATAGAGGATGAGCAAGGAAGTGGATACCGCAAAGGCTCGCGAGATAAGGCATCGGCGCGTTCGTGCCACGGTGAAGGGGACGAGCGCCCGGCCGCGCCTGAACGTATTCCGGAGCAATCAGCATATCTACGCGCAGATCATTGACGATACGATCGGGCACACGCTGGTGTCTGCTTCCACTATTGACGCCGAGATTCGCCCGAAGTTGGGAAGTCTGAGCAAGACGGAACAGGCGAAACTGGTGGGGCAGACACTTGCAAAGAGAGCCTTGGCCATCGGGGTTACGAAGGTGGTCTTTGATCGGGGCGGCTACCGGTATCATGGCCGCGTGAAGTCGCTGGCAGACGGTTCGCGAGAAGGCGGGCTGGAGTTCTAACCCTGCACCGGGGTTTTGAGGAGGATGCATGTTCGGCGAAGAGTACGAAGAGCAGGAACAACTGGAAGAGCGATTGGTGTCCCTCGCCCGCGTGGCTAAGGTGGTCAAGGGTGGGCGCCATTTTGGGTTCCGCGCCGTGGTCGTCGTGGGTGATCGCAACGGGAGCGTGGGGGTTGGCATCGGCAAGGCACGTGAGGTGCCCGATGCGATCCGCAAAGGCTCGGAGCGGGCGCGGAAGAACATGAAGAAGATCCCGCTGGTCGGGACGACAATCCCGCATCCGGTCATCAGCAAGTTCGGAGCGGCCCAGGTGCTGCTGAAGCCCGCTTCTCCGGGCACGGGCGTGATCGCGGGGAGCGCGGTGCGCGCCGTGGTAGAGGCCGCGGGCATCCGCGACATCCTGACCAAGTCGCTGGGGAGCGCGAATCAGTTGAACGTTGTCCAGGCGACGATGAAGGGCCTGCTGCAACTGAAGGATTCGGCGGAAGAGGCCAGCCGCCGAGGCAAGCAGGTTGTGGAAGTTACTCCATTCTGGAGGCGGAAACATGGTGCCTCGTAAGAAGAAGGAACCCATTCGCAAGTTGCGCATCACGTTGCGTAAGAGCGTGATCGGCTACTCGGAGCGCCAGAAGGCGACCGTGCGCGCGTTGGGGCTGCACCATCTGGGCCAGGTGGTGGAGAAGCAGGACTCGCCCGCCGTGCGAGGGATGGTCGCCAAGGTCAGCCACCTCGTAGAGGTGCAGGAGGTTGAAGAGTAGATGAAGTTGCATGAATTGTGGCCCGCGTGGGGCTCAAAGAAAAACAAGCGGCGGGTGGGCCGCGGCCACGGCTCGGGCCGAGGCAAGACCGCAGGGCGCGGCACGAAAGGCCAGAACGCGCGCACAGGCGGGCCGGTGGCTCCCTACTTTGAGGGCGGCCAGTTGCCCATGGTGCGCCGCCTTCCATTCCGGCGCGGCTTCACCAATATCTTCAAGGTGCAGTACGCGACGGTCAACGTGTACCGCCTGGCGGAGTTTGAACCCAATACCGTGGTTACGCCCGACCTGTTGGTGGAAAGCGGCATCATCCGTTCGGCTGACCTGCCGGTGAAGATTTTGGGGCACGGTGAGATTGACCGCCCGCTGACGGTCAAGGCCCATCGGTTTACGGCCGGCGCGAAGGAGAAGATTCTGGCCGCGGGCGGTTCTGTTGAGGAGATCGGCTAACAGTCCGAAGGAGCGTAGAGCATGCTTCAGGCCCTGAAAAATGCCATCAAGTTGCCAGACCTGCGACGGCGGATCATCTTCACCATCGTCGTGTTGATCGTGTACCGCATGGCGTCGCAGATTGCCATTCCGGGCATTGACCACAACGTGCTGCGCGACCTGTTCGCCCGCAGCCAGTTGCTGGGGTTGCTGGATTTGTTCTCGGGTGGCGCCATGTCCAACTTCTCCATCATGGCGATGGGCGTGTACCCTTACATCACGTCGTCCATTATCATGACGCTGCTACAGCCCATCATCCCGCCGTTGGAGCGGCTGGCCAAGGAAGGCGAGGCAGGGCGCCAGAAGATCAACATGTACACCTACATCGGGACGATTCCGCTGGCCCTGCTGCAGGGCTGGGCGCAGGCGACGCTGCTGCAGCGCGAAGGTGTGCTTTCGGGATTCGGCTTCTCGGGCGCGGCGCTCCTGCCGACCATCGCAACCCTGGTCTCGCTGACGGCAGGCACAATGCTGGCCGTGTGGCTCGGGCAGTTGATCACCGAGCAGGGCATCGGGAACGGCATCTCCATCATCATCTTTGGCGGCATCGTGTCGCGGATTCCGCAGCGCGTGGGCGAGATGATCGCGCAGCAGAACTACGGCGCGCTGATCGCGTTCCTGGTCATCACCGCGATCACGGTCGGCGTGATTGTGGTCGTGCAGGAAGGCGTGCGGCGAATCCCGGTGCAGTACGGGCGGCGGGTGCTGGCGCAGAGAGGCAATCGCCTGCGGGTGGCCGGTGGGCAGAGCACCTACGTGCCGCTACGGGTCAACTCGGCGGGCATGATTCCGCTGATCTTCGCCCAGTCGCTGATGATCTTCCCGGGCACGGTGGCCAGTTACTTCGTCGGCTCGTCCAACGCAACGATATCCAAGATTGCGACCGGTGTGCAGAGTTTCTTCTCACCGCAGGGCAACTGGTACTGGATTTTCTACTTCTTCCTGGTTGTGGGGTTCACGTACTTTTACACGGATGTGGTGTTCCGGCAGCAGAACCTGCCCGAGATGCTCCAGAAGAATCACGGGTTTATCCCGGGCATTCGGCCTGGACGTCCCACCGCCGACTATCTGAACGGCGTGCTGGGTCGCATCACGCTGGTGGGTGCGCTGTTCCTGGCGGTGGTCGCCATCCTGCCCTGGCTCACCCGCGACCTGACGGAGACATCCACCATGCTCATCACGAGCGCGGGCTTGCTCATCGTCGTGGGCGTGGTGCTGGATACGATGAAGCAGTTGGAGGCGCAGTTGCTGATGCGCCACTACGAGGGCTTCATCAAGTAGGGTAGCGATGGCGTCGGAGCGGGGAAAGGCGGGAGCGATGGAGCCGAAGTACTACATTCTGCTGGGCGCGCCGGGAGCGGGCAAAGGCACCCAGGCGGCCATGTTGATCCTGGCGCTGGGCATCCCGCACGTGGCAAGCGGCGACCTGTTCCGCGAGCACCTGAGCAAGGGCACCGAGTTGGGCCTGCTGGCCAAGCAGTACATGGACGAGGGGAAACTCGTGCCGGATGACGTTACGGTGCGCATGGTGCTGGAGCGGCTTGCGCAGCCCGATTGCGCCAGAGGCGCGATCCTGGACGGTTTTCCGCGCACCATCGCGCAGGCCCAGGCGCTGGAGCGGGCGCTGGCCGCGAAGGGACAGAGCATCCAGGCGGCCCTGTACATCAAAGTTTCCACCGAGGAACTGTTGCGACGCTTGGGTGGGCGCTATACTTGCAAAAACTGCGGGGCCGTGTATCATACCGTTTTTGACCCGCCGAAGCAGGCCGGTGTGTGCGATAAGTGCGGCGGGCCGCTGTACCAGAGGCCCGATGACACGCCGGAGACCGCGAAGAGGCGGCTGGACGTGTACTTCCAGCAGACGGCTCCGCTCATAGAGTACTACCGCCGGCAAGGGCTGCTGCGGGAAATAGATGGTGAGCAGTCCATAGAGGCAGTTCACGCGGCGCTCTTGAAGGTCATCAAGGGCGAGTAGAGGCTCTTTTCTAACCGATGGTTACACTGAAGTCCGGCCGAGAACTGAAGTTGATGCGCGAGGCAGGGCGGATCGTGGCGCAGGTGCTGGAGGCCATGAAGGCCAAGGCCGCTCCAGGGGTTACGACGGCCGAACTGAACGAGGAGGCCGAACGGCTCATCCGCAAGATGGGCGCAATCCCCTCGTTCAAGGGATACCACGGGTATCCGGCGGCCATTTGCACGTCCATCAACGAGCAGGTGGTGCACGGGATACCCGATGGCCGAAGGCTCAACGAGGGTGACATCCTGAGCGTGGACGTGGGGGCTATCTTCAAGGGCTACCAGGGCGACGCGGCCATCACGATTCCCATCGGGGCGATTAGCCCCGAGGCGCGGCGGCTGCTGGAGGTTACCGAAGGCGCGCTGTGGGCGGGGATCGCCAAGGCCAGGGTGGGCCTGCGTACCGGCGACATCTCGGCGGCCATCCAGGAGTGGGTGGAGAGCCGAGGGCTGTCGGTGGTGCGCGAATACACCGGCCACGGCATCGGCAGGCAGATGCACGAGGATCCGCAAATCCCGAATTTCGGGCGGCCCGGAACGGGGTACATCCTGCGCGAGGGGATGACCTTCGCGTTGGAGCCCATGGTCAACCTGGGCACGTGGAAGACGAAGGTGCTGAGCGACGGCTGGACGGTGGTAACGGAAGATGGGCGGCTGTCTGCCCACTTTGAGCATACCGTTGCGGTTACCGACGGGGAGCCGCAGGTGCTCACGGTTTTGTAGCAGAAAGGAATTGGGAGGCGATAGGTCATGAAGGTCAGCGGTTCTGTGAAGCGACGCTGCGAAAAATGCAAGATTATCCGACGGCGCGGGGTGGTGCGCGTGATTTGCACCAATCCCAAGCACAAGCAGCGCCAGGGTTAGGCGTTGCGTGGGTTCGGCCGTGAGGGCTACGATTCTAGGAGGAAAGTAAGGCATGGCACGTATTGCTGGAGTTGACTTGCCTCGCGACAAGCGCGTGGAAGTCGCACTGACGTACATCTACGGGATCGGTCCTTCCACCAGTCGGGAGATTCTGGCGCGTACCGGAGTCAACCCGGACATTCGGGTCAAGGATCTCTCGGAGTCGGAGATTGCGACGCTCCGCGAGTTCATTGACAAGAACTATCGGGTGGAAGGCGACCTGCGCCGCGAGGTGAACATGAACATCAAGCGGCTCACCGAGATTGGGTGCTACCGCGGGCTGCGGCATCGGCGGAACCTGCCGGTTCGCGGGCAGCGCACACGGACGAACGCACGCACCAAGCGCGGGGCGCGCAAGACCGTGCCGGGCAAGAAGCGATCGCGGGCCAAGAAGTAGTCTCTGCGCAAGGGTGGCGCGGCCCTCGTGTGCAGGTGGCGCACCTTGCGAGTGTATGGACATGGAATGGAGTTGAGGAGGAATCATGGCGCGAACAAAAGGAAGACGGCGAGGGACGAGGGTTGAGCGCAAGAACGTTCCTTACGCTCAGGCGCATATCCTGGCCACATTCAACAATACGATTGTTACCGTTACCGACCAAAACGGCAACGTAATCACGTGGGGAAGCACCGGTTCGGCCGGGTTCAAGGGGTCCAAGAAAAGCACTCCCTACGCGGCCCAACTGGCAGCCCAGCAGACCGCGAAGCAGGCGATGGATCACGGGGTGCGAGAGGTGGATGTGTTCATCAAGGGCCCCGGCCCGGGCCGCGAAGCGGCGATCCGTGCGCTGGCTGCCGCCGGCCTGAAGGTGCGGTCCATCTCGGACGTTACGCCGATCCCGCACAACGGTTGCCGCCCGCCCAAGAAGCGGCGAGTCTAGAGTTACAGGTTTTGCAAGAGTAGCAGGATCCTTGCAGGAGGAAAGATGGCTAGATACATAGGTCCGGTCTGCAAACTGTGCAGGCGCGAAGAAGAGAAACTCTATTTGAAGGGCGAGCGCTGCTTTGGCGACAAGTGCGCCCTGGAGAGGCGCAGTTACGCCCCCGGGATGCACGGGCGCAAAGGGCAGTTCCGCCGCAAAGTGTCGGACTATGGGCTGCGGCTGCGGGAAAAGCAGAAGGCACGCCGCATCTACGGCGTCCTGGAAAAACAGTTCCGCCGCTACTATAGCGAAGCCCTGAAACGGCCCGGCATGACCGGCGTTACGCTGTTGAGCATCCTGGAGCGGCGGCTGGACAACGTGGTGTACCGCCTGGGGTTTGCCGAATCGCGGGCGCAGGCGCGGCAGTTGGTGCGGCACGGGCACTTTGAGGTGAACGGCCGCAAGACCAATGTCCCGTCCATGATCTTGCGCCCGGGCGACGTGGTGGCAGTGCGCCAGAGCAGTTATAACAACGGCTACTTCTCTACCGTTAGGGAACTCCTGGCCGAGCGCAAGGTGGTGGATTGGCTCAGCCGCGACGATAATCGGCTATCCGGACAGGTTTTGAGCATGCCGACCCGTGAGCAGATTGATGTTCCGCTGCAAGAGCAACTCATCGTGGAGTATTACAGCCGCTAGTGTTGCTCTGCCATTTTGTAGCGAACAAGGAAGGTGGTTTCGTTGTTTGATCAAGTGCTAATGAAAATAGAAACCCAGGCAGGCTCCCAGAAGTACGGTCGGTTCAGCATCGGCCCCTTGCCGGGCGGCTACGGGGTAACGTTGGGGAACGCGCTGCGGCGAGTGCTCCTGTCCTCGCTGCCGGGCGCCGCGGTAACGTCCATTCGGGTGAGCGGGGTGTTCCACGAGTTCTCGGACATCCCCCACTGCAAAGAAGACATGATCACGCTGATCCTCAACGCCAAGCAGTTGCGGTTCATCATGCCGCAGGGCGAGACCGCGCGGCTGCATGTGGAAGTCAAAGGCGAGGGCGTGATCACAGGAGCCGACCTGGTGTGCCCGGCGCACGTGGAGATCGTCAACCCCGATCAGCACCTGCTGACCGCCGACTCGCCCGAGGCAGACCTGGACATTGAGATGGTGGTGCAGACCGGATACGGCTACTCGCCGGCGGAGGAGCGCGGCGAATTGCCCATCGGCGAGATTCCGGTGGATGCGGTGTTCAGCCCGGTGCGCAAGGCGAACTTCCGCGTGGAGCGCGAGCGCGTGGGCCAGATGACCGACTTCAACCGCCTGATTATGGAAGTGTGGACCGACGGCACCATCCGGCCGAGCGAGGCGCTACGTCAGAGCGCGCAGATTCTGGTGAAGCATTTCGCCCTCATCGCCGGCGTGAGCGATGTGGAGGTGATGGAGGCCGAGGTGCCCACCGAGATCAGCGTTCCCGATTGGGTTCGCTCTGCGCCCATTGAGGACCTGGAACTGACCGTCCGCGCCTACAATTGCCTGAAGCGCGCGGGCATCACGAAAGTGGGCGAGGTCCTCGCGCGCCTGGAGAAGGGCGAAGACGAGATTCTGAGCATCCGCAATTTCGGCCGCAAGTCGCTGGACGAGTTGCTGGAGAAGTTGCGGGCCAAGGGGTTCCTGCAGGAGTAGCGTTCGCGCGGTTCCTGCGGCATCCCTGCACCGGAGACTTGATTCAACGAGGGATTGGATATGCGACACAAGGTAGCAGGCCGAAAACTGGGACGTTCCACCGGGCAGCGCAAGGCGCTGTTCCGGACGCTGGTAACACAGTTTCTGGATCACGGCAAGATACAAACGACCGAGGCGAAGGCCAGGGCCATTCGCGGCCAGGCCGAGCGCATGATTACGCTGGCGAAGCGCGGGGACTTGCACGCGCGCAGGCTGGCGGCTGCGCAGTTGAACGACCCCAAGGTGGTTCAGAAGTTGTTTGAGACCATCGGGCCGAAGTATCAGGATCGCGCGGGCGGGTACACCCGCATGCTGAAGTTGGGGCAGCGCCAGGGCGACGGCGCACCGATGGTGCTCCTGGAGTTGGTGGAAGAGTAGGACTGACGGACGAGGTGAATCGCGCGGCAGCAGAAACGGCGCAATCGCCTGGTCTCGCCGTAGAGGCGGAAGGTCAGATTTACAAGGCCGTTGTGGAATACGACGGCACACAGTACTTTGGATTTCAAATACAGCCGAAAGCCCCGACCATCCAGGGCGAACTGGAGGCGGCGCTGGCGAAGGTGCTGGGCGGGCCTGTCCGTATCGTGGGCGGAGGACGCACAGACGCGGGCGTGCATGCCCTGGGGCAGGTCATCAGTTTCCGGGCCACATGGAAGCACTCGCCCGAGGAACTGGGCCGGGCCATGAACGCGCACCTGCCCGCCGACATCGCCGTGCGCGAGGTGGCGGCGATGCCCGAGGGGTTCCATGCCCGCTTCAGCGCTGTGGCGCGGCGCTACCGGTACACGCTGTTCGTGTCGCCGGTGCGGTCGCCGCTGCGGGAACGGTACGCATGGCGGTTGGCCGAAGAACCCGACTGGGAGAGCCTGGCGCAGGCCAGCGCGCTGGTGGTGGGCGAGAAGGACTTCGGGGCCTTCGGGGAAGCGCCGTGGGGCGACTCTACGGTGCGGTGCATCCGCCGGGCCCGCTGGAGCAGGTGCGAGGACTTCCTGCTGTGGGATGTGGAGGCCAACGCGTTCCTGCGAAGCATGGTGCGGACTCTGGTGAGCACCATGGTCTGGGTGGGCACGGGGCGCATGACGCTGGAGGCGCTGGCGGACTTGTTTCGCCAGCCGGATCGCAGCCGAGTCGCGCCGCCGGCTCCGGCATCCGGGCTGTGTCTGATGGAAGTGCTCTACGGACGTGGGGCATGCAGCATCTCTGAGTAAGGAGTTATCCAGGTGAAGACATACGTAGTCAAAGAAGGCGAAATCAAGCGAGAGTGGTACGTGGTGGACGCGGAAGGGAAGACGCTGGGGCGTCTGGCTTCCCAAATCGCCCGCATTCTGATGGGCAAGCACAAGCCGTACTACACCCCGCATTTGGATACCGGCGATTTTGTGGTCGTGGTCAATGCGGACAAGATTCGCGTTACCGGCCGCAAGTTGGACCAGAAGATGTACTACCGCTATTCGGGCTATCCCAGCGGGCTGAAGAGCGTAACGCTTCGCAGGCAGTTGGAGACTCATCCTGACCGTGTCATCTGGGCGGCGGTGCGCAACATGCTGCCCAAGAACAAGTTGGGGCGAGTGATGCTGAAGAAACTGAAAGTGTACGCTTCGCCCGATCATCCACACGCGGCGCAGCAGCCGAAACCGTTAGATTTGTAGGTTAGGAGGACGCATGTCAGTTCAGTACTATGAGGCAGTGGGTCGGCGCAAAGAGGCCAGCGCAAGGGTGCGTCTCTTCGCCGGTTCGGGCAAGATTGTGGTGAACAACCGCCCGGTGGAGGAATACTTCCCCCGCGAGGGCGACATGATCCAGTTGCTGGAGCCTCTGCGGGTTACGGAGAGCGAAGGCAAGTGGGACATCACGGTTCTGGTGAAGGGCGGGGGCGTTTCCGGCCAGTTGGATGCGGTGCGCCATGGCATCGCGCGCGCCCTGCTGAAGGTGGACCCGGAGATGCGCCTTCCACTTCGCAAGGCGGGGTTGCTTACCCGCGACCCGCGCGCCAAAGAGCGCAAGAAGCCCGGCCTCAAGCGCGCACGCAAGGCGCCGCAGTACACCAAGCGTTAGCCCAGGCGCGGCCTCGTTTACGGGGCACGCTCGGACGCAAGACAACAAAAGAGGGTGCACAGGAACGTCCCGTGCACCCTCTTTGTGCTGCTGGCGCTAGTGGGTGAAGTACATGATGATGATAACGGCTATCCCAAAGAGGAGCACGTTGAGGAAGAAGGGCTTGTCTTTCAGGAGCAGTTCTTCGGGGCTGCCGCCCTGCTGCTTGATGTGGATCAGGTACAGGTAGCGAAAGATGCCGTAGAGGACAAACGGGATGGTGAGCATCATGGTGTGGTTGGCGGGCACGTTGGGCGCGAAGAACGTGTACAGCGAGTAGGCGATGACCGTGCTGGACGCCACGACGTTGATCATCTCGTCCAGGAACCGCAGGCTGTACTGGTCCAGGATGGCGCGGTGGTTGTTGGCATCTTCCGCCAGCAGCGCCAGTTCATGCCGCCGCTTGCTGAAGCCCAGGAACAGGGCGAGCAACGTCATGCAGATGTACAGCCACGGCGAGAAGCGCTCCACGTTCACCAGCACGACGCCCCCCGCTACACGCAGCACGAACCCCGCGGCGATGGTCATCACGTCCAGAATGACGTGGTTCTTGAGGTAGAACGAGTAGGCGATCATGAGCAGGAGATAGGCCAGGCTGATGACCCCGAACGCGGCGTTCAGGGCAAAAGCCGCCGGCACGAAGATGGCCACGATGAGGGCGGCAGCGATGACGGCGGCGCTCTTGGGCAACTGGCCAGAGGCCAGCGGGCGGTTGCGCTTCACCGGATGCAGCCGGTCCCGCTCAATGTCCACCAGGTCGTTGATGAGGTAGACGGCGCTGGACAGTAGGCAGAAGATGATGAACCCCGCCAGCGTTAGGAGCAGGTACTCGGTTTGGAACAGTTTGCGGTCAAAGACCAGGGCGGCCCACACGAAGACGTTTTTCGTCCACTGCTTGGGCCGCATGCTTTTGATGAGCAGGCGCAGCACGCTGTTTCTCCTCGGTTGGGTAGAGTAGCCGACACATGATATCGGAGATTGGCTGGAGCGTCAACTTGGGGCGGAGGCTGCGAGCGGCAGGTATGGGAAACCCGCCCTACGATCGCTATCCACGAATAACACGAATCCACACCGATGGAGAACGAATGTAGACACGTAGGGCGGCTTTCCATAGCCGCCGAGGGCCGGGCAGGTATGGGCGCCTGCCCTACGGTGTGCGGTCTCGTAGGGCGGCTTTCCATGGCCGCCGAGGGCCGGGGCAGGTATGGGAACCTGCCCTACGCCTCGCTACCCTACGGTGTGCCGTCTCGTAGGCGGCTTTCCATGGCCGCTGTTCCCCCGATGCCTGGCCTGCCGCCCCGCGACGACGGGCGCGTTCTTGACGTTTCGCGCAGGTGCGGGTATCCTGCATCCGTGAGCAAGGACAAGGTTCGCCTGGACGTGCTTCTGGTAGAGCGGGGGCTGGCCGAGACGCGGGAAAAGGCGCGGCGGCTGACGCTGGCCGGGCAGGTGGAGGTGGACGGGCGCACCGCGGACAAGCCGGGGATGGCCGTGCCCCGCGACGCCGACGTGCGCGTGCGCGAGGGGCTGCCCTTCGTCAGTCGCGGCGGCCTGAAATTGGCGGCGGCGCTGGATGCCTTTGGCGTCGCCGTGGGGGGAGCGGTGGCCGCCGACTTTGGCGCGTCCACGGGCGGGTTCACCGACTGCCTGCTCCAGCGCGGCGCCAGGCGTGTGTACGCTCTGGACGTGGGGTACGGGCAACTGGCCTGGCCCCTGCGCGATGACCCCCGCGTGGTCGTCATGGATCGGGTGAACGTGCGCTATCTGGAAGCGTTGCCCGAAGCCGTGGACATCGTTACGATAGACGTGTCTTTCATCTCTCTGGGCCTGGTGCTGCCCGCCGCGCTGCGCGTGCTCAAGCCCGAGTCGGGCCAGGTGGTGGCGCTGGTGAAGCCCCAGTTTGAAGCGGGCAGGAACAAGGTGGGCAAGGGGGGCGTTGTCAAGGATCCCGCCGTTCACCGCGAGGTGCTGGAACGGGTGCGGGACACCGCCCGCGCGCTCGGGTTTCGGGTGCGCGGGCTGATTCGCTCGCCCGTCACCGGCCCCGCGGGCAACGTGGAGTTTCTGATGCACCTGGCGCTGGCCGGCGAGGAGCCGAACTGGGATTCCATCCTGGAAGCGGCATTGGCGGCAGCCTCGCCGAACTCATAGACGAATCCGAAGACGGAGCAACGCACTGTGGCCAAAGTCAACTCGCGAGACCGCTACTCCCGCATGTTCTTCCTGGCTATGCTCGCCCAGTTTGTGTTCTTCGCCAGCATCCACCTGCTCATGTGGACGTTGCCTCTGTACATATCCTTGAAGTTCCCGAGCGCGACGGAAGTGGGGCTGATCATCGGCCTGATGGCGGTTTCCGCGGTGCTGTTGCGGCCCTGGGCGGGGGCCTGGGCCGACCGCTACGGACGCAAGGTGCTCCTCGTCGCAGGGGCTGTGGCCACGGGCATCGCCCCGCTGTTCTACCTTGCGGGCGGGTCCCTTCCTCTGCTGGCGGTTGGGCGGCTCATTCAGGGCGCGGGGATATGTCTGTTCACCACCGGCTACGGTGCGTTGATCCCGGACATCACGCAGCCGTCCAGGCGCGGCGAGGCGATCGGGCTGGCGTCCATCACCATGCCGCTGTCGCTGATGATCATGCCGCGCGTGGGCGCTGCCGTGCAGGAGCACTACGGGTTTGCGGTGCTGTTCGTTGCTTCGTGTGTGGTGGCGGCAATGGCCCTTTCGGTGAGCCTGGTTCTGCCGCGCGGGAACTACAGCGGGCAGTCGGGGGTCAGGCCGGTCTCCTTTCGCTCCGTGCTGGGCATACGGCGGCTGTGGGCGGCGCTGGCGGCGGTGGCGGCGCTGGCGCTGGCCTGGGGCGCGCTGCTGGCCTTCTTGCCCCTCTTCGCCGAATCGCGCGGCATCGCGGGGGGCAGTTACTTCTTCCTGGGCTACGGCTTGGCGCAGGTTGCGGCGAGTTACTCGGTGGGCGGCCTGTCGGACCGCTACGGCCGGGCGCGCCTTATCGTGCCGGGGATGCTGGGCGTCGCGGTGGCGCTGGTGCTGGTGTCGCGGGTGAGCAGCCTGGTCCCATTGCTCGTGCTGGCACCTGTGATTGGGCTGCTGTTCGGCGCGGCGAAGATTTCCCTGGACGCCTTCTGCGTGGATTCGGTGCCTGTGGAGGGGCGCGGGGCGGTTGTAAGCCTGGAGTTCGCCGTGTTTGACGCGGGCATTGGTTTGGGTTCGCTTGGGCTTGGGGCCGTGGCCGATGCGTTGGGCTACGGCAACATGTTCGTGGCCATGTCGGGGCTGGTCCTCGCCGGGCTGCTGACGTTTGTATTTCTTCACAGGAGGAACGGGCGTGCGGCGTAACGTCCTCGGCCCGCGCGTCGGCCTGGTCCTCGTCGTGGCGGTCGCCCTGGCGCTGCGCCTCTACGGGCTGAACTGGGATGGCGGACAGTGGATTCACCCCGACGAGCGCATGATCCTGATGGTGGTGAGCAATCGACTGTCGGTCCCGACGCCCGAGCAACTGCCGCTTCTCCTGACGCCCGAAAGCCCGCTGAATCCGGCGTTCCACGCCTACGGTTCGTTCCCGCTGTACCTGCTCAAGGCCCTGCAATTGATGGCGGGCGGCCGGCTGCCTCTGCACATTCTGGCGCGGGCGCTGTCGGTGGCCTTTGACTGCGGGACGGTGCTGCTCGTCTATGCGCTGGCGGCGTCCCTGGCCGGGGCATGGTGGGGCGTGCTGGCAGCGTTTTTGCTCGCCGTGTCGCCCATCCACGTTCAGTTGGCGCACTACTATACCGTGGACACGGTGCTTGCGTTCTGGACGGCGCTGGGGGCGTATTTCGCCTTGCGGTTGGCCGCGACGGGCAGGCGGCGATGGGCGCTGGCAGTGGGCGCGGTCTCGGGGTTGGCCGCCGCGACGAAACTCATCGGAGCCGCGGTCATCTTGTTGGCGTTCCTGGCGCTTGCCGCGCGAGTGGCGGGGGGCGGGCGGTGGAGCCGCAAGGGCCTTGTGCAGGCGGTCGGGCCGATGGCGGCGGCTGCGGGCGTGGCTTTGGCGGTCTTCGCCCTCGCCGACCCTTACGCGATTGTGGATGCACGGGCCTTTTGGGGCGAGGCGGCCAACCAAGCCCTGATGGCGCGGGGCGATCCCCGCTTCCCGTACACACTCCAATTCTACTATACGGTCGTGTACCTTTACCCGTTGTGGCAGAATCTGACGCGGGGCTGGGGCGTCGGAGCAGGGCTTCTGGCGTGGGGCGGCCTGATTTGGAGAGGCGCGCGGGCGGTGCTTCGGGTTCGCCGTCCCGACGGTTGGGCGGTGCTGGCGGCGTGGGCGCTCGCGTTCTTCGTCGTGGTGGGCGGGTGGCATGCCAAGTTTCCGCGCTATCTTCTGCCGATGATGCCGCTGCTGTGCGTGTTGGCGGCGGGGATGTTGGCGGATGCCTGGCGGCGCTTCGGGGCGTGTGGTCAGCGAGTGGGAATCGCGCTGGGGGTCTTGATTCTCGTCGCCACCACGTGCCTGTACGCGGTCGGCCTGGACGGCATCTTCGGCCAGGAGCACCCGTGGGTGCGGATGTCGCGGTGGATGTACGAGCGCATCCCGAAAGGCGCTGCGGTGGCCACCGAGTACTGGGACATGGCCCTGCCGCTGCCCCTTGTGGTGGAGGGCCAGCCGCGCGACCGGGGCAACTACCGCCTGACCGAGTTGAGCCTGTACGATGCGGACACGCCGGAGAAATGGGAGGGTTTGGCGAAGGCGCTTGCGGCCACGGACTACTATGTTGTGGCGTCGCAGCGGGTGTATGGGCCGGTGGGCCTGCTGCGCGAACTGTATCCCATCACGTCGCGCTTCTATACGCTCCTGTTCCAGGAGCGGTTGGGTTTTCGCCTGGCTCACTGGGAGGGCACGGACATGCGGGTTCTGGGCGTGCGCGTTGTGGAGAACCCCTTCGCGCGGGCGGGGCTGCCCGTGCCCGAAGCCGTCCTGCGTACCTGGCAGGACGGGCGCGCGTTGCTACTGCCGGGGGCCGACGAGTCGTGGACGGTGTACGATCGCCCGCTGGTGATGGTATTCCGCAACGAGGGCCGGCTCAGCGCGCAGGACATTGAGGCGGCGCTGCAGTCGGCGGGGCCATAGCGTGGGGGCTGGCGGCCTGTTTTGTCCAAGATTTGGCAAGGGATTATAATGGCACACCGACTAGGGATATGAGGAGGGCATTGTGGCCGGACCGAGGATACTGGTAACAGGGGGCGCCGGTTTCATCGGCTCCAACCTGGTCCACTCGCTTCTCTCCGATGGCTATGACGTTACGGTTTTTGACAATCTCTCGCGGGCCGGTTCCAAACTCAACGCGGCTTGGTTGGCCTCTGTGCACGGCAAGGCATTTCGCCTGATTGAGGGGGATGTGCGGGATTTTCGGGCCGTGGCCGAGGCGGCACGGGGCAAGGACCGCATCTACCATTTCGCCGCGCAGGTGGCGGTTACCACCTCGGTGCAGGACCCACGCGAGGACTTTGAGGTCAACGCCCTGGGCACGTTCAACGTACTGGAGGCCGCCCGCACGGTGGCCGATCATCCCGTCGTCCTGTTCACGTCTACGAACAAGGTGTACGGGGGCATGGAGGATGTGGTCATCGTGGAATCGGCGACCCGCTATGCGTATCGGGATTTCCCAGACGGCATAGACGAGACGCGGCCCCTGGATTTCCACTCGCCCTACGGCTGCTCCAAAGGCGCGGCCGACCAGTATGTCCGCGACTACTACCGCATCTACGGGATTCCAACCATCGTTTTCCGTATGAGTTGCATCTACGGCACGCGGCAGTTCGGCGTGGAAGACCAGGGGTGGGTGGCCCACTTCGTGATTTCGGCCGTGCGCAATCGGCCCATTACCATCTACGGGGACGGCAAGCAGGTGCGCGACATCCTGTTTGCCGACGACCTGGTGCGGGCGCTGCGGATGGCTCCCGAGCACCTTGACCGCACGGCGGGGCAGGTGTTCAACATCGGGGGCGGCGCGGCCAACACCATCTCCATCTGGGCCGAGTTCAAGGAGATTCTGGCGCGCCTGGCCGGCAAGCCGGTTGAGGCGGCGGGGTGGGGGCCGTGGCGGCCCGGCGACCAACTGGTGTACGTGAGCAACTGCGCGAAAGCAAAGCAGGCTTTCGGGTGGGAGCCTCGGGTTAGCAAAGAGGAGGGCATCGCGCGCCTGTGGCACTGGGTGCGGGACAATCCGGGGCTTTTTGACTCCATGTAGACGGGGGTTGTAGGTGAGAATCCTGTTTGCCCTGACGTACTACAGGCCCCACGTTTCGGGCCTCACCATCTACGTGCAACGGCTGGCCCACGTGATGGCCGCGCGGGGGCACCAGGTAACGGTGCTCACGTCGCAGTACAGCAAAGACCTGCCCGCCGAAGAGGACGACGACGGCGTGCGCGTCGTTCGGGTGCCGGTGGCCTGGCGCATCAGCAAGGGCGTGGTGATGCCGTCGTTCCCCTGGTACGCCTGGCGCGAGATTCGGCGGCACGATGTGGTGAGCATCCACCTGCCCCAGTTTGAGGCGAGCGTGCTGGCCGGCCTTGCGCGGCTGGCGGGCCGACCTGCGGTGCTGACGTACCACTGCGATTTGCAGTTGCCGCCTGGCCTGTTCAACCGATTTGTGGATCAGGTAGTGTTCGTGAGCAACTACATCGCGGGCCTGCTGGCCAATTCGGTTGTGGCCTATACCGAGGACTACGCCGAGAACTCGCGGTACCTGCGCAAGTTTGCCCGCAAGCGGTGCGTGATTCCCCCGCCCGTGATCATGCCGCCGGCGGACGCTGGCGGATGCGAGGCCCTGCGCCAGGAGCATGGGCTGGAAGGCAAGAAGGTCATCGGGTTTGCGGCCCGCTTCGCCGCCGAGAAGGGCGTAGAGTACCTGCTGGGCGCGATTCCCTACATCCTGACGGAAATCCCGAACATCAAGATTCTGTTTGCGGGCGAGTACCAGAACGTCATCGGCGAGCGGGTGTACGAGCGCCTGAAGCCGACCATGGACGAGTATGCCGAGTACTTGGCGTTCTTGGGGGTTCTGTCGCCGCAGAGGATGGCCGATTTCTTCTCGGTGTGCGATGTGGTGGTGCTGCCAAGCATCAACTCCACCGAATCGTTCGGCCTGGTGCAGGTGGAGGCGATGCTGTGCGGGACGCCGGTGGTGGCGAGCAACCTGCCGGGCGTGCGTGTGCCGACCCGCGTAACGGGCATGGGCGAGACGGTGCCGATTCGCAACGAGGTGGCCCTGGCCGAGGCGATTGTCCGCGTCATCCGCAACCGCGAGCAGTACGTGCGCCCGCGCGAGGAGATTGAGCGCGCCTTCAGCCTGGAGACGACGCAGAAACTCTATGAAGAACTCTTTGAACGCCTCACCGCCAAGCGCGCAGGGTAGGCCGGACTACTTCGGGCTGCATCTGCCGGAGGTGCCGGCCTTTCGCGCGCTGATTCGCGCCGTGGAGTGTCGGCTGCTGGCCGAGGTGGAGATGCCGGAGCCTGTGCTGGACATCGGCTGTGGCGATGGCATTTTCGCGCAGATTCTGGCCGGCGGGCGGTGGCTGGCGGGGGTTGACACGTGGGCCGAAGGCGTGCGCCAGGCCCGTGCGCGTCGGGCCTACCGGTATGCGCTGATCGCCAGCGGCACGCGCCTGCCGTTTGCCGACGGCGCGTTCCGAACCGTGGTGAGCAACTGCGTGCTGGAGCACATCCCCGACGTGGACGCAGTGCTGCGCGAGGCGAATCGCGTGTTGGCCGTGGGCGGGCGATTCGCGCTCACCGTGCCCAGTCATCGGTTCGCGGAGATGCTGTTCGGGAGCACCGCCTGCCGGCGCCTGGGGTTGCGGCGCCTCGCGCGCGCCTATGGCGAATGGTTCAACCGAAAGGCGCGGCACTACCACTGCGACCCACCCCAGACATGGGTTGCGCGCTTGGCTGACGCAGGGTTCGCGGTGGAGCGCTGGCAGTACTACCTGTCGCACGCGGCGCTGCAGGCCATTGACCTGGCGCACTACTACGGCGTGCCTTCCCTGGTGTGGAACAAAGTCCTTGGCAGGTGGAATATCGCCCGGGGCAAGTGGAACTATGTGGTTCCCAACCTGTGGCTGCGGCGGTACTACGAGGAGCCTGCGCCGAACCCGGGGGGATATATCTTCCTTGTGGCTACAAAGGCGCGCGTTCTGGAGTGATGGGAGCAAGGCGATGACGCAGGGAATCCAGCGACGATGGCTCGGACTGGGGGTTGCGGTCTGCCTGGCCCTGGCGCTGTGGGGGCAGTACCTGCTTGCGCGGCAGAGACCGGCGTTCGCCGACGGGGTGGTGTTGTACGCCATCAGCGCCGTGCTGTTCCTGGTGCTGAACCGCATGGCCGAGCGCGCGGGCATCGGCGAAGCACCCCCTCAACCGCAACAGGCGGCGCGCCCGTTGCTGTGGGCCAGGCCCGTGCGGATTGGGCTGGTGGCCGCTTCGCTGCTGGCTGCAGGCCTGTGCCTTCGGATCATCATCGGCCGCCCCGCCACGTACTGGACGGCGCTGTACCTGTGGCTCGTGGCCATCATCTTGTTTGTCGTGGCCTACGTGCACCGACCGGCGTGGCCTACCTGGGCCGACCTCAAGCGCAGGGCCTACGCGAACCGCTGGGAGATCGCGGCGGTGGCCCTGATGTTGATTGCGGGGGCTTTGCTGCGCGGCGTGAACCTGGCTGGCATCCCGGCCAACGTGGGCGGAGACGAGGGGTCGCAGGGGCTGGAGGCCATAGACTTCCTGACGGGCGCGAAGACCAACATGTTTGAAACCGGCTGGCTGGGTGTGCCGACCATGTCGTTCCTGTGGCAGGCGGCATGGTTCAAGGTCTTCGGCATCAGCGTTACGACCCTGCGCCTGCCCTGGGCCTTCGTGGGTACGGTTACGATTCTGGTGTTCTACCTGCTGGTGCGTCGCCTTTTCGGGAAGCGGCTGGCGCTGGTGAGCGGGTTCTTCCTGACCGCATACCACTATCACATTCACTACAGCCGCCTGGGGTCTAACCAGGTGGCCGACGCGCTGTTCATGGCGCTGGTGCTGTACTTCCTCACGCGCGGGCTGTCCACGCGGCAGCCGCTGGATTTCGCGCTGGCGGGGGTGTTCCTCGGCGGGAGCATCTACTTCTACGCGGGCGCTCGGTTGACCTTCGTGGTGGTGGCGGCGTACCTGGTGATGGTAGCCCTGCTGGATGAGCGCAAACTCCAGGGGCAGGCGTCCAATCTGCTGGTGCTGGCGGGCGCGGCTTTCGTGGTGGCGCTGCCGCTGGGCTACTTCTACTACAAGCACCCCGACGATTTCAACGCGCGGCTGAACATGGTGGGCATCATCCAGTCGGGCTGGCTGGAGCGCGAGGTGCAAATCACGGGGCGTCCCATGGTGCGCATCCTGGCCGATCAGTTCCAGCGGGCCTTCTTCGCGTTCAATTACTATCACGACCGCACGGTGTGGTACGGCGCGACTATCCCCCTCATGGATTTCGCGTCGTCCATATTCTTCCTGCTGGGGCTTGTGTTGGCGACGTTCCGCTGGCGCCGCGAGCCCTACCTGCCGTTCCTGGTATGGTTCTGGCTTGGCCTCATCCTGGGCGGCATGATGACCGAAAGCCCGCCCAGCAGTCAGCGGCTCATCACCCTGGCGCCGTCGGCCAGCCTGTTCGTGGCGCTGGCGCTCACGCGGACGTGGGACATGTTCGGCGCGGCGCTGGGCAAGGCGCGCGCCTGGAGCGACCGGGTCATCGCCGTCTCGCTGGTGTGCCTGGCCCTCATCGGGACGGTGTACTATTTCCACAGGCTGATGCCCAAGCGGTTGTACGGGAGCCTCAACGGCGAAGTGGCGACGGAGATGGGCTACTACCTGCGAGACCTGGGGCCCGACTATCGCTGCTACTTCTTCGGGCCAGGGCGGATGTACTACGGGTTCGCCACCATCCCGTTTATCGCCCGCGGCGTGGAGGGGGTGGACGTGCTCCAGCCGCTGTCGGGCGCGCCCGACTTCGTGCTGCCGGATAAGGGGGCCGTGTTCGTGTTCTTGCCGGAGCGCCTGTGGGAGTGGAACTTCGTGAAGGAGAAGTACCCCGGAGGCAAGATTCGGGACTTCGCCCATGCCAAGTCGCAGGATTTGCTGTTCACGGCATATGTGGTGCCGCGCAGTGTGGTGGAGGCGGCGGCCAACCCGTAGGGGCGGATGGGCATGTACCTTGCAGGCTGCAACATGGAGGACAACTTGTTTGCGCGTCGCACGGCGAGGGAAACCGTACAGAGGATTTGGAACATGAAGTCGGTGTCGCTGGTGAAACAATGGGCCGCACGTGGGGCGCAGGCATTGGGCATCGCGGTGCGGTGGCTGCTTCACCCGAGCAACAGCGCTATCGTGCTGGCCGCGATTCTTGCGGCGGCGTTGGCGCTGCGCCTGATAGGGCTGGACTGGGACAAGGGCCACGGCATCCACCCCGATGAGCGTTTCCTACGCATGGTGCTGAACGACATCCGCTGGCCCAAGTCCATTGCGGAGTACTTCAACACGGCCCAGTCGCCGCTGAACCCGCGCAACAAGAACTTCACGTTCTGGGTCTACGGCGAGTTGCCGCTGTTCCTGGTGCATCGGCTTGGCGACCTGCTGCACAAGTCGGGGTACGGGCAGATTCACCTGGTGGGGCGCGCGGCGTCGGCGCTGATAGACGTGGGGTCGGTGATCGTCATCTATCTTCTGGGCAAGCGGTTGTACTCCAAGAAGGTGGGGCTGGTGGCCGCGGGGCTGCTGGCGTTCACCGTGCTGGATATCCAACTGTCGCACTTCTTCGCCGTGGACACGTTCGCGGCGTTCTTCGCGACGCTGGGCCTGCTGTGCGCCGTGTACGCGGTGGAGCAGGGGCGCTGGTGGCAGTTCTTCGTGCTAGGCGTAGTCGTGGGGGCCGGGATGGCGTCCAAGATCAGCATGGCGCTGTTCGGCGCGGTGGCGGGGCTGGCCTGGCTGATGTTCGCGCTCCGCACGCACCGCGATGAGGTCTGGGCCGAGCGCACGATCCTTCGGCTGGGGCTGCTGGGCCTGGGGGTGCTGCTGGCGTTCCGAGTGTTCCAGCCCTACGCCTTCTCGGGGCCGAGTTTCCTGAACTTTACCCTGTCGCCGGACTTCTTGGCGAACATGAAGGAAGCCCAAATGTACCAGACTGGCAAGGCCGACCCGCCATGGGGGTTCCAGTGGGCCAACCGCACGCCGTACATTTTCCCACTGTACAACATGGTGCTGTTTGGGATGGGCGTGCCCATGGCGCTGGCGGCCTTTGTGGGGTGGGCTGCGGGCGGCTGGGAGATGCTGTCCAAGAAGCGGATGGCGCACCTGCTGCCGTGGGCATGGGTTACGCTGCTGTTCGTGTATCAGGGCGGGCAGTTCGTGAAGTCCATGCGCTACTTCATCCCCATCTATCCGGCGATGGCGCTGCTGGCGGCCTTCGGAATCGCCTGGGTATATCGCCAGGCCCGAAATCGCGGCGCATGGGCCAGGCGGGCGGCGGCGCTGCTGGCGGTGCTGGTGGTGGTCAGCACGGCGGTGTACGGCGTGGCGTTCGCGGGCATCTACACGCGCCCGCACCCGCGCATGGCGGCCAGCACGTGGATTTACGAGAACGTGCCCATGGCGGCCACGCTGCACTACCGCACGGCGGACGGCACAATCCGCCAGTATCAGTTGGGCATCCCGCACGGCCAGATTCTCTCGCCGTCGTCGCCGGCCTTCGCCTCGTTCTCCCTGCCCGAATCCGGCGACATCGTGGACGTTACGCTGAATCACCTGCGGAGCGACGGGACGGCGCCGAGCACGCTGCGGGTAGAGGTGGCCCGCGAAATGTGGCCGGAAGATACCCTCGTGTCGGCGGAGTTGAGCGGCATCTTCGCGCCCGACGCGGACGGCAAAGGGCGGGCGTATCGGCTTGAGATGCGCGGCCTGACCATGGCGCCGGGCGTGCGCTACGTGGCGAAGTTTTCGGTTACCGAGGGCGCGTCGCTGATCGCCGAGAGCAGCACGATTCTGCAGGAGACCTACGACGACCCCAAAGTGCCCTTCAGCGAAGTGGGGCGCGATCCCTTCCGCAACTACAACATCCCCGAGTTGCGGGTGTACGATGACGAGAGCCCCGATAAACTGCGCCACTTCCAGGAGATGCTGACCCAGGCCGACTATATCTGCTTCACGAGCCAGCGCGGATATGGGTCTATCCCCCGAATGGCGGCGCGCTTCCCCATGGCCACCAAGTTCTACGACTTGCTGTTCGCGGGCCAGTTGGGGTTCAAACTCGTGGGCGAGTTTACGTCCTATCCCCAACTGGACGGCCTGGTGTTCAACGACGACAAGTCGGAGGAAGCGTTCACGGTTTACGATCACGCCAAGGTCTTGTTGTTCCAGAAGGTGGAGCCGATCACGGCGGAACAGATCGCCGCGGCGATTGCCCCCGCGGACTGGCGGGCGATTCCCCACTACACGGCGCGCGAGGCATCCAGGTACAAGACGCTCCTGCTCACGCCAGAGGATTTGTCCATCCAGCAACAGGGCGGCACATGGCGGGAGATCTTCAACCCCGACTCCTGGGTGAATCGGGTGCCGACGCTGGTGTGGTTGCTCCTCGTGGAATTGCTCGGCGTGCTCGGGTTCCTCATCGGGTTCCCGCTGTTCCGCAGCATGACGGACCGCGGATACGCGCTCGCCAAGACCTTTGGCATACTCCTGCTGGTGTTCGTGAGTTGGATTCTGGTGGCGCTGCGGGTTGCTTGGTTCACGCGGCTGACCATCGGCATCGCGCTGGTGCTGCTGGCTCTGGCGGCGGGGGCGGTGGCGTATGCGGAGCGGCGATCCCTGCGGCAGTTCCTGCGGGAGCGGTGGCGACATCTGGCTGCGATAGAGGGACTTTTCCTCGTGTTGTTCTTCGCCTGGCTGCTGGTCCGCTGGGGCAACCCTGACCTGTGGCACAACTATCTCGGCGGCGAGAAGCCGATGGAGTTCGCCTACCTGAACGCGGTCATCAAGAGCACCACGTTCCCGCCGTATGACCCGTGGTTCGCGGGCGGATACCTGAATTACTACTACTGGGGCCAGGTGATTGTGGCCACGCTCATCAAGTTCACGGGCATCGTGCCGTGGGTGGGGTTCAACCTGGCGGTGCCCCTGCTGGCGGCGCTGACGGGGATGGGCGCGTTCACCGTTACCTACCACCTGCTGCCGGAGCGCGTCCGGGGCGCACTGGGCACGCGCGTCCAGGGGTGGCTGTACGGGCTTGTGGGCGTCGCATTCGTCGTGTTCTTCGGCAATCTGGGGAACATGAACCTCATCGTCGGGGGCTTGATTCGGCAAGGTGTGCCCGAGTTCAAGAGCAGCGTTCCCGGGCTGGTTCCTGTTGTGCGGGCGCTCACGGGGTTGTGGAAGGTACTTTCGGGGGCGTCGCTGGGGTTCGCAAGGGAGTGGTGGTTCTGGAACGCCACCCGCACGATTCCGGACACGGTGAACGAGTTCCCGTTCTTCACGTTCTTGTTCGCCGATTTGCACGCGCACCTCATCGCGCTTCCGTTCACGCTGTTGGCGCTGGGGATGGCGGTGAACATCGTGCGCGGGGCGCGCGCGGGGACAGAAGCCTCGCGTCCTGCGCCGAATGCGTCCATTCTGGCGCGGCTGGCGGGCCTGGCGCGGGACTGGGACCTGGGCGTTCTGATGGGGCTGGCGTTGGTGTTGGGGGCGTTGTGGCCGACGAACACGTGGGATTTCCCGACCTACTTCGTTGTCGGCGTGGGGGCGCTGCTGATTCGGGGCTATGCCCGCGAAGGCCGAATCGCCTGGCAGTGGCTGCTGAAGGTGGCGGCCCAGGCGGTGTTCGTGGCGGCCCTGGCGGTGGCGCTGTTCTATCCGTTCCACGCCTACTATGGCAGTTACTACACGAGCGTGGAGTTGTGGAAGGGGCAGCGGACACGGCTCTTGGAATTCCTGACCATATCGGGGCTGTGGCTCTTCATCCTGTTGGCGTATCTGCTGGACAAGGGCCTCGGCAGGGGCGCGGGCGGCGTGATGGGCTGGATCGGGCGCATGTCCGTCCGTCGGAGTCAGGCCGCCAGACGGTGGTCGCTTACTCAGGCGTTGAGTCCGACGTTCGCGGGGTGGTGGACAGGGCTGGTGATGACCGTCGTGGCGCTGGCGATGGGGGCCTACCTGCTGGTGCAATTGAAGTATCCGGTGGTGGCGTTTCTCCTGGTGCCGTTCATTATCGCGATGGCGCTATTCTTCCGGAGGCGCGCGTCGCCGGAAGAGCGGTTCGTGGCGCTGCTCATCCTGGGCGGCCTTGCGTTGAGCATGGCTGTGGAGATCGTGGTGCTCAAAGGCGACATCGGGCGGATGAACACCGTGTTCAAGTTCTACTTGCAGGTTTGGGTCATGTGGGCCATCGCCGCTGCCGTGGCGCTGGCGCATCTGGCCGAGCGCAGCCGCAACTGGGCGCGCGGCTGGCAGAGGTTCTTCCGGGGCGGCGTGGCGTTCCTTGTCGCCATGTCGCTGCTGTACACGGTAACCGCGACGCCAGCGCGCATCGGCCTGCGCTACGACGCGAGCCTAGGCCCTTCGCTGGATGGCATGGCGTACATGGACTCGCCGAAGGCGCAGTACTGGGAGAACGAGCGGGTTCTAGACCTCAAGTGGGACAAGGAAGGCATCCTCTGGCTGTTGGCGAACGCGGAAGGTTCTCCGGTGATCCTGGAGGGCCAGACGGGCGAATACCGTTGGGGTTCGCGCGTGTCTATCTATACGGGCCTGCCGAACGTTGTTGGCTGGCGATGGCATCAGGTGCAACAGCGCATGCTGATGCCAGGCGGCACGGTAGAAGGGCGCGTGGATGATGTTCGCACCATCTACACAACGGCGGACGATGAGATGGCATTGGCGCTGCTGAGGAAGTACGGCGTGTCGTTCATCTACGTCGGCCAGTTGGAGCGGGCGCTGTACGGCGAGGAAGGCCCGGCGAAGTTTGACCGGTGGGCGGAGCAGGGTATCCTGGAATTGGCGTTCTCCAGCCAGGAAGTGAAGATATACCGCATGGTGAAGTAGGTGGCGTATGGGTTCGGTTCTGGCGTGGTGGCTGCTGGTTACCCTGGCAGGCTGGACGGTTCTTCCCGTCGCCCTGCGGCTGTTCAATCGGCTGCCGGGGCGGGGCTATGCGCTGGCGAAGGCGCTGGGGCTGCTTCTCATCGGCTACGTCTTCTGGCTGCTGTGCTCGCTGAAACTGCTGCGCAACGACGTGGGCGGGATTCTCATCGCGTGGGCGGTGGTGCTGGGGCTGTCGGTGTGGTTCTATCGGCGCGGCGGGGGGAGCCTGGACGAACTGCGGGCCTTCATCCGCGAGCGGTGGCGCTACATCGTGGCCACGGAAGCGATCTTCCTGATCGGCCTTGTGGGCTGGGCGGCCTTCCGCGCCTTTGACCCCGACCTGGTGGGCACCGAGAAGCCGATGGAATTCGCGTTCCTCAACGCGATTCTGCGGAGCGACACTTTCCCGCCGCACGACCCGTGGCTGTCGGGCTACGCCATCAGTTACTACTACTTCGGCTATGTGATTATCGCCGCACTCACGAAACTGGCCGGCACGCCACCTGCCGTGGCGTTCAACGTGGGGATTGCGCTGCTGTTCGCGCTGACGCTCACGGGGAGTTTCGGCGTGGTGTACGAACTGGCCGCGTGGAAGCGCGAGGCGAGCGAGGGGCGGGCGCTCGGGTTCAGCCTGTTCGGGACGCTATTTGTGGCGCTGGTGGGCAATCTGGAGGGCCTGCTGGATGCGCTGCATTCGCGGGGCATCGGCTCGGCGGCGTTTTGGAAATGGGTGCAGATCAAGGGGCTTGCCGACGCTCCGATAACCGGCTCGTGGGTTCCGCAAGACCACTGGTGGTGGTGGCGGGCGTCTCGCGTAGTCTATGATATGAGCGCGCTGGGGGAGCACCAGGAAGTCATTGACGAGTTCCCGTACTTCAGTTTCATCCTGGGGGATATGCACCCGCACGTGCTGGCGCTGCCGTTCGTGATGGTGGCGATTGCCCTGGCGGTGCAGGTCATCCGCTGGGCGGCGGAGCAGAAGCCGCTCGCGCTGCCGAAGAAGGGCGGCGTGAGCGCCTGGCTTCCGGCGTACCTGGCACAGGACTGGGAACGCACCCTGCTCATCGCATTGTGCCTGGGCGCGCTCGGATTCCTGAACACGTGGGACTTCCCCATCTACTGGGGCGTCGCGACGTTGTGCTACGCTGCCGGCCGGTATGTGGCAGGCCGCAGGCTGGACATGGCTTACTGGCTGGATGTCGCGCTGTGGGCGGGGAGGGCGCTGATCCTTGGTGTCCTGCTATTCCTGCCGTTCTACATCTCCTTTAGTTCCCAGGCCAGCGGCATTGGTCTGGTGATCATCAACAAGACACGCCCGTGGCACTACTTTGTGATGTTTGGCCTGTTCCTGGCTACTGCCGTGGCGTTCGCGGTGTACGCGACGCGTGCGGCGTTTCGGCAACGCAAGTGGGCCGCGACGGGCGACGTGAGGGCCATCGCCGCGGTTGTGGGGCTTCTCGCGCTCCTATCGGTCATAACCGGCAAGTGGACGGCGCTCATCGCGATCCTGCTTGCGGGCGTGCTGGCGCTTACCGCGACGCGGCGGCTGGCGCAGGACCCCGCCGCAGACGAACATGCGCTGACCGACGCGACCGTGTCCTTGATGATGATGGTGGGATTCCTGCTGACCTTCGCGGTGGAGTTCGTGTTCCTGCGCGACTACTTCGGCACACGGATGAACACCGTGTTCAAGTTCTACTACCAGGCGTGGGTGCTGCTGGGGTTGGGCGGCGCGTATGCGCTGTGGGCCATCTTCGGGCGGGGCGCGGCGGGCCGTAGCCGATGGGCAGCCGCGGGGCGCGCCCTCTTCGCGGCAACGTTCGCCGTGCTCCTCGCGGCGAGTTTGGTCTATACGTTCGCGGCAGGCTACTCCAAGGCCAACGGGTTCCGGGGCCAGGCGACCCTGAACTGCCTGGCCTTCGTCCAACGGTACTCGCCAGCCGAGTACAATGCCATTGCGTGGCTCAATGCAAACGTCAAGGGCGCGCCGGTGATCCTTGAGGCTACGGGCGGCTCCTACACCGAGGCGGCGCGCGTGTCGGCGCGGACGGGCCTGCCCACGGTGCTGGGGTGGGACTTCCACGAACAGCAATGGCGCGGAAAACGGAATCCGGCGGGCAGTCGCGCGATGGACATAGAGACGATGTACCGTGCGCCTGACAGCCCCGAATCTTTGACGCTGTTGGACACCTATGGTATAAGTTATATCTACATAGGGGATTTGGAGCGCAGCAAGTACGGCTTGAGCGAGGCCGTCGTGGACCGGTGGGATCGGATTGCCGTGCGCGTGTACGATGTCGGCGGCGTGCGCATCTACCGGTACGCGCCCCGAACCCCACGATGACCGACAAGGAAGCCGCAAATCGGGATGACCGAAAAGCCTGATGCCAAGAACAGCCCCTTCGCCCGCATAACGATAGAGATGGCGATCTACGGCGTCCTTCTCCTGGTGTCCCTCACGCTCCGCCTGGTGGACCTGGACGCGCGCCCGTTGAGTTCTGCGGAGGCGGCGCGGGCGCTGGGCGCATGGCAACTGGCCCAGGGCCGCGAGCCGGCGTTCGTGGGCAGCCCGTTGCTCACCAACGGCACGGCGGTGGTGTTCTTCCTGTTCGGAGCCAATGATTTCACGGCGCGCCTGCTGCCTGCGCTGTTTGGCGCGCTGATGGTGTTGCTGCCCTACTTCTGGCGCGAGCGCCTGGGACGGGAAGGGGCGCTCCTGGCGGCGGCGCTGTTGGCCATCTCGCCCATGGCGCTGTTCGCGTCGCGCTCCGTCGGGCCAGAGGCGCTGGCCGCCGCATGGGGCCTGGGCCTGGCCACGGCGCTGGTGCGGTTCGCGGATACGGGCGCGCCGCGGTATCTGTACGCGGGCGCGGCGGCGCTGGGGCTGCTGCTCACGTCGGGGGCGGGCGCGTACTTCGTGTTGCTGGCGCTGCTTGCGGTTGCGGTGGCGGCGTGGGCGCTGGGCCGCAGGGGGAATGCGGCTATCGCCTCGTTCCAGGAGCGCCTGCTGGCAAGCCGCGCAACACTCCGCACGGGCGGATTCGTGTTCTCGGGGACGGCTGTGGGCGTTGGCACGCTGTTGCTCTTCCACGTGTCGGGCCTGCGCGGGCTGGGCGATGTGCTGGGCGAGTGGTGGCGTGGCTTCGGGGCGGCAGGCGCGATGCCCTGGTTCAGCCCGCTGCTGTGGCCCCTGCTGTACGAGCCGCTGGTGGTCGTGTTCGGCATCGTCGGCGGGATTCGCGCCGTGCGCGAGCGGGATTTGCTGGGCAGTAGCCTGCTGGGGTGCGCTTTGGGAATCTCGGTCATGCTGATGGCGTGGCCGGCGCGGACATCGGGGGACATGCTCCTGGTGTTGGCACCGCTGACGCTGCTGGCGGGCAGACAAATCGCCGCGTTGCTGCGCGACGCACGGGCCGATTGGCGCGGCCTGCGCGACGGGGTGTACGTGGCCGTATTCGCCATTCTGGTGGCCTATGTGTACCTCCAGTTGGCAGGCTTCGCGGAGCGCGGCGATTCGGTCTTCGCCATTCTCGCATGGGTGGGCACGGCGCTGTTCATCGTGCTGACGACGGGCCAGGGCGTTCTGTACGGCGTGGGAAACGCGCTGCGGAATCTGGGGCTGGCGGGCGCGGCGCTGACGCTGGTCATCACGCTGTCGGCGGCGCTTGGCTCGGCGTACGATGCGGGGCAAGGGCGCGCCGAGATTCTGGAGCCTACGCCGACCTCGCCGCAGGCGCGGGCGCTGGCGGCCGATGTGGCGACGTGGTCACTGCGCCGCATGGGCGACGCGCGCGAGATGTCGGTCGCGGTGGTGCTGCCGAATCCCACCGTGATGCAGTGGTACCTGCGGGAGTTTCGCCATCTGCAAGTCCTCGTGGGCACGGCAGCGCCTGTGAGCGCCGAGGCCCTCATTACGCTTGAGGGCGTGCAACCGGCGGCGCAAGGATCGTATGTCGGCCAGCCCTACGAGTTGACACGGGACTTCCGATGGCGAGCGCTGCCGGCCAGGGATTGGTGGCGTTGGGCCTTGTGGCGCGCGCTTCCCGCGGCGTCGGAGAGCCGCGCGGTGCTGTGGATTCAAACCTCGTGAGAGTGATGGGACGGATGGCTCAAGTCGGAGCGGTTTCGGACGGCAAGGACTGGTGGGAGACGCCGGTCCTGCATAGCCTGCAGAACCTGACGCGGGAGAAGGCCGCGTACATCGGGATTGCGGTTGTGGCGCTGGCGCTGCGCCTGTGGGCGCTGGGGGCGCGCGCCGTGAGTTTTGACGAGTGCCAGCACCTGTATTTCTCGTGGCAGCCCTATTCTGTCGGCTCCATCTTCAAGTTTGACCCCGTTACCGGGCCGATCACGCACGGGCCGTTCCTGTTCCTGGCGAACACGCTGATGTACACGCTGTTCGGCGTGAGCGACTACACATCGCGGTTGGCGTCGGCGTTTTTCGGCACGGCGCTGGCGCTCTTGCCGTACTTCTTGCGCAAGTACCTGGGGCGCGGCGGGGCGCTGGCGGCGGCGGTGATGCTGACTGTGTCGCCGTTCCTGCTGTTCTACTCGCGGGACAACCTCCACGAAATCTACGGCGCGGTCTGGACCATGCTGATGGCCATCGGCTTCCTGCGCTACGTGGACGAGCGGAAGCCGAAGTATCTGTACCTGTTCGGCGCGGCGGTGGGGTTCTACCTGTGCACCAAGGCCGTGGCGTACATCATGGGGTTCATCGTCGTGGCCTTCGTGGTGGTGGCGCTGGTGTGGGAGCGACTGTCGGCGCAGGCGGCGCGGACGGCGCGGGGCGTGGGGCTGGCCGTGAGCGCAGGGGGGCTCGCGCTGCTGGTGTGGCTCACCAATCGGCCCCAGCCGGCGGGGGTCGCGCGGAGCGGACTCCTGCCGGTGCTCGTGGTGGCGGTCTGCCTGCTGGGGGCGGCGGTGCTAGCCGGTTGGGCGTACCCCGGCGGAAAGGAGCGGCCGGTGGCCCGCGCCCTGGGGGCCATCCGCGGGGCGCACTTCTGGGCGATGGTCGGCATCGGCCTGGGGGTGGTGGTGTTGTTGTACACCACGTTCTTTACCAACCCCAGGGGCTTGACCGGCCCCATTAGCCAACTATCCTACTGGTTCGGGCAACACGGTGAGGCGCGGGGCGGCCAGCCGTGGTACTACTTCCTGCTGGTGCTGGCGCCCATGTACGAGTTTCTGCCGCTCCTGGGCGCGGTTGCGGCGATTGTGTACTACGCGGCCTTTCGGAGGCGGCCGCATCCGGAACGCGACGCGGTGCCCTTTGTGCCGTTCGTCATCTTCTGGGCGATTGCGGCCATGGCCATCCACAGTTGGACGGGCGAGAAGATGCCGCAGCACACGGTGTACCTGGTGCTGCCGATGATTCTGCTGACGGGGCGTCTGCTCCAGGATTGGCTGGGAGATGGGAACGGAGACCAGGAGCGTCGGCGCGAGTTCGTTGCGTTCTTCGCGCTGCTGCCCGCCGCCGGGTACTCGGTGATCCGGCTGCTGTCCATCCGGCCCTTTGCGGGGCTTTCGCAGGCGCAACTGAATCAGACGATGGTTTGGCTTGCAACGCTGGGCGTGGCGGCGGGCCTGGCGTGGGCGCTGGCGCGGCTGGGCCAGCGCCTGGGCAAGGCCATGGCGCTTCGGGCGTGCGCGGCGTCGGCCTTCGCCGTCCTGCTTCTGCTGACCGTGCGGGTCAGTTGGGTGGCGAGTTTCGTGAACTACGACAACGCCAAGGAACTCATCGTCTATGCGCATGGAACCCAGGACGCGAAGGTAACGCTGAACGAGATTCTGGACATCTCGCGCCGAACCGTCGGGGACAACCGCATCAAGGTGGCATATGATTCTCGCACGGGGTTCCCCTTCGCCAACTGGTACTTGCGGGACTTCCCGAACGCCGTTTCGTTCTCCGGCGAAAGCCCCAGCCGAGAGGCGCTGGACTCGCCCATCGTCATCGTGCACGGCTGGAACGACGCCAAGGTGCGCCCGATTCTGGCGAATTACGACCGTTTCCCGCGCCTGGTCATGTGGTGGCCCGTGGAGGACTACAAGGGGCTGACGCCCGCGCGCCTGTGGGCCATGCTGCGGGATCCAGCCAAGCGCGCTGAAATCTGGGGCATCCTGTGGTCGCGCACGTATCCCTACGCGCTCAAGGACTGGCCGTACCGCGAGGAGATGATCCTCTACATCCGCAAGGACATCACGGCGCAACTCTGGCAGTATGGCGCTCTGACCGCAGCCGCAGCGCCGCAGCCGCCTGTGGTCGTTACCGAGGATCCGTATCAGGCGAAGAAGGTGCTGGTGCCGGCGGCGCTGACGTTTGGGCGGCAGGGGCAAGGGCCAGGGGAGTTCCAGGACCCGCGCGGGGTGGCGGTGGACGCGGCGGGGAACATCTACGTGGCGGACACGGGGAACCATCGGGTGCAGGTGTTTGACGCGAACGGGCGGTATCTGCGGGGATGGGGTCGGTACGGGAGCGGGCCAGGGGAGTTCAACGAGCCGTGGGGGATTGCGGTGGACGGCGCGGGGAACGTGTACGTGGCGGACACGTGGAACTATCGCGTGCAGAAGTTTGACGGCACGGGGAAGTTTGTGACGATGTGGGGGGAGAGCGGGGACACGGGCGGCGACGCGGCGTCGTTGCCTGGTGCGTTCTACGGGCCGCGCGCGGTGGCGATGGCGTGGGATGGGAGCGTGTTGGTGATGGACACGGGGAACGAGCGGATTCAGCGGTTCACTGCGGAAGGTCAGTTCATTGCTGGGTACGGTGGGTTTGGGGCGGGGCCGGGGCAGTTCTGGGAGCCTGTGGGGTTGGCGGTGGACGGAGAGGGGAACGTGTATGTGGCGGACACGTGGAATCGGCGTGTGCAGGTGTTGGATCGGGAGATGAGGTATGTGAGGGAGTGGGGGGTGAAGACGTGGGCAGGGGAGTCGGTGTTGAACAAGCCGTATGTGGCGGTGGATGGGCGAGGGCACGTGTATGCGAGCGATCCGGAGGGGCATCGGGTGTTGGAGTGGACGGTGGGCGGGGAGTTTGTGGCGGCGTATGGGGAGTATGGGGTGGATGAGAGTCGGTTCAGCCTGCCTGTGGGTTTGGCGGTGGATGGGAGCGGGCGGCTGATCGTGGCGGATTCTGGGAATCATCGCATTATGGTATTTGCGCCTTTCGGGCCGTGAGGCACAGTGGAATCTCGGCTGCGCGGGAGAATGCGACGGCCGTGGGTATAGTCTGTTTTGTTGCGAGGAGGTTGTGGTGAAACTGCATGAGTACCAATCCAAGCGCATCTTTGCGCGTTATGGCATCCCTATTCCAGAAGGGGATGTGGCGACTACGCCTGTGGAGGCGGGTGCTATTGCGGCGCGCCTGGGCAAGCCTGTGGTCGTGAAGTCGCAGGTGCTGGTCGGGGGCCGCGGCAAGGCAGGGGGCATCAAACTGGCGCGCGATCCTGCCGAGGCCGAGCGGGTGGCCGGGCAGATTCTCGGCATGGACATCAAGGGCCTAAAGGTGAAGAAGGTCCTGGTGGACGAGGCGGCGCGAATTCAGAAGGAAATCTACCTGGGGGTTGTGGTGGATCGGGCCAGCAAGCGCGCCGTCATGATGGCTTCGGCGGAGGGCGGCGTGGAGATAGAAGAGGTGGCGCGCGTCTCGCCCGAGAAGATTTACAAGGTGAGCATCAATCCTTTCCTGGGGTTGCAGCCGTTCCAGGCGCGTGAGATCGCCTTCGGCATCGGCCTGGACAAGGACTTGGTGGGGTCTTTTGCCGCGATTGCCCAGGGGCTGTACCAGGCGTTTGTCAGCACCGACGCGTCGCTGGCGGAGATCAACCCGCTGGTCGTTACCGATGAGCACAAGTTGCTGGCGGTGGACGGGAAGATCGTCCTGGACGACAACGGGCTGTTCCGCCACCCCGACCTGGCCGAGATGCGCGACCTGGACGAGGAAGCGCCTGCCGAGACCGAGGCGCGCAAGTATGGGCTGAGTTACGTGAAACTGGACGGCAACGTGGGGTGCATGGTGAACGGCGCGGGGCTGGCGATGGCGTCCATGGATGTCATCAAACTGTTTGGCGGCGCGCCGGCGAACTTCCTGGACATCGGCGGGGGGGCGAAGGCCGACAAGGTGGCGGCGGCCCTGCGCATGATTCTGTCGGATCCGAACGTGAAGTCGGTGCTGTTCAACATCTTCGGCGGCATCACGCGCTGCGACGAGGTGGCGAAGGGCATCCTGGCGGCGCTGGAGGAGGTCAAGCCGAACGTGCCGATGGTGGTGCGTCTGGTGGGCACCAACGAGGAGGAAGGGCGGCGGCTGCTGGCCAGCGCGAACATGCGCGCCACGACGTCGCTGGTGGAGGCGGCGCAACTGGCGGTGGCGGCGGCTCGCGGCGAGGCGTAGTAAAGGAGGGGCCGGCATGGGATGCGTGTTCTGCGACATCGTGGCCAGGCGCGTTCCGGCGCACATCGTGTACGAGGACGAGGCGACGCTGGCTTTCATGGACATCGCGCCGATTCACGAGGGGCACACGCTGGTGGTGCCCAAGACCCATGCGGCCGATGTCTTTGAGGTAAATCCGGAGGATGCGGCGGCGGCGATGCGCACGGCGGTGAAGGTGGCCCGCGCGGTGAAAGCCGCGTTCGGATGCGACGGGGTCAACATCTTTCAGAGCAACGGCCCTGCCGCGGGGCAGACCGTTTTCCATTTTCACATCCACGTGCTCCCGCGCTGGGCGGGCGATCGTTCCATCGCCTTGCGTCGCGAATACTTCGCCGGAGACAGCGATTTGCAGCGGGCAGCCGAGCGAATCCGACAAACCATCGGGTCAAAATCCTGAAGTTTACATAAGAAGGGGATGCGATGAGCGTTTTGGTCAACAAAGACACCCGTCTGTTGGTTCAGGGGATTACGGGGCGTGAGGGGGAATTCCACACCCTGCAGATGATCGCCTACGGCACGAAGGTCGTCGGCGGGACGTCGCCGGGCAAGGGCGGCGAGTGGGCGGCCGGCGTGCCGGTCTTTGACACCGTGAAGGAAGCGGTGAACGCGACGGGCGCCAACACGTCCATCATCTACGTGCCCGCCCGCTTCGCGCCGGATGCCATCCTGGAGGCGGCGGACGCGGGGATTGAACTCGTCGTGTGCATCACCGAGGGCATCCCTGTGCTGGACATGGTGAAGGTGTGCGAGTACCTGCAGCACACGTCCACGCGGCTGATCGGTCCCAATTGCCCCGGCCTGATTACGCCCGGCGAGGCGAAAGTCGGCATCATGCCCGGGCATATCCACATGCCGGGGAAAGTCGGGGTGGTGTCGCGCAGCGGGACGCTGACCTACGAGGTGGTGTACGCCCTGACGCAGAAGGGCATTGGGCAGTCCACCTGCATCGGAATCGGCGGCGATCCGATTATCGGGACGACGTTCATTGACGCGCTGAAACTGTTCCAGGACGATCCGCTGACCGAGCAGGTGGTGCTCATCGGCGAGATCGGGGGCACCGACGAGGAGCGCGCCGCGGAATACATCGCCACGCACATGACCAAGCCGGTTACCGCGTTCATCGCGGGGCAGACGGCTCCTCCGGGCAAGCGCATGGGCCACGCCGGCGCGATCATCTCGGGCGGCACGGGCACCGCGGCGGAGAAGATTGCCACCCTGCGCGAGGCAGGCGTGCGCATTGCCCGCCATCCGGTGGAGGTGGCCGACCTCGTCGCCGAGATGGCGTGATTCGGCTCCGTTGTGTGTTGGCGACCGATGCCCATGGCGCGGCCAACTTTGGGACGTGTTGTGGCGTAGCCTCCTTGACAGCGGCAGGGCTATCGGTATACTGAATTTGACAGGACATGGACGCCGCACGCGCGTAAGCAAGGGCGCTTGGGCGGGGTGTGGAACGCTGGCTATCACCGAGGGCGCTCCATTCGCTCAGGAGTCTGCAATGGAGCGCCCGCGTTTTCGCGAAGAACCGACAGGAGGGGCAGCGTGAAACTTTGGCGTCGTCCTCTGGATGCCGGCCAGGTTGTGGTGCCGCGGGGCAGAATCTCCGTTCTGGTGGAGCGGTGCAAGGGGTGCGGGTTCTGCGTGGAGTTCTGCCCCCGCAACGTGCTGGCGATCTCCGAGACCTTCAACCAGAAGGGCTACCATCCTCCCTATGCCCTGCACCCCGAACAGTGCGTCGCGTGCGGCCTCTGCGAGATGCTGTGCCCCGAATTCGCCATCCACGTGAGTGAAGCGGTGGAGGTGGCCCCATGAGCGAGTCCAAGCGAGAGCCTCGGCTCCTGTGCGGCGAGTACTTTATGAGCGGCGACGATGCCTGCGCCGAGGCGGCCATCTGCGCCGGTTGCCGCTTCTTCGCGGGATACCCCATCACGCCGGCAACGGAAATCGCGGAGCGGATGGCGGCCCGACTACCCGAGGTGGGCGGCGTCTACATCCAGATGGAGGACGAACTGGCCTCCATGAACGCGGTGCTAGGTGCATCCTGGGCAGGGCGGCGGGCCATGACGGCGACCTCTGGCCCGGGCTTCAGTCTGATGATGGAGAACCTGGGCCTGGGCATCATGACGGAGACGCCGTGTGTGCTCGTGAACGTGCAGCGCGGCGGGCCGTCCACGGGCCTGCCGACGCTGGTGGGCCAGGGGGACGTGATGCAGGCGCGATGGGGTTCCCACGGCTGCTACGAGATCATCGCGCTGTGCCCCAGTTCGCCGCAGGAGTTGTTTGACCTCACCATCCGCGCCTTCAACCTGGCGGAGGAGTTCCGCACGCCCGTGCTGGTGATGACCGACGCCGAGGTGGGGCACATGACGGAGAAAGTCGTCATCCCGCCGGAGGAGCAGATTCCCATCTACCCCCGCCGCAAGCCGTCCGTGGGGCCGGATGCGTACAAGCCCTTTGAGGTCGGCGAAGACCTGGTGCCGGCCATGGTGAACGCCGGCGAGGGGTATCGGATTCACATCACCGGCCTCACCCACGACGAGCGCGGCTACCCCATGGTGGACGCCGTTACGCAGCAGCGGATGATCACGCGCCTGGTGGAGAAGATACGCCGGAACCGCCATCGGATGATTGACGTGGAGGCGCAAGCCCTGGACGATGCCGAGGTGGTGGTGGTTACCTACGGCATCTCGGCCCGCACGGCGCACTGGCCCATAGAGCAGGCGCGCCAGGAAGGCATCAAGGTGGGGATGCTGCGCCTCATCACGCTGTGGCCGTTCCCGGAGGAGAAGATACGTGCCCTTGCGGGGCGGGTGCGGGCGTTTGTGGTGGTGGAGATCAACCTGGGGCAGATGGTGTATGAGGTGGAGCGGTGCGCGGCCGGGAAGGCAGCGGTGTACCTGGCGGGGCATGCCGGCGGGGACTTGCACGACCCCCACGACATCCTGTCGCTCATACGCGAGGCTGCGGGTCGGTAACGGGGAGGTGTAGATGATTGAGACGGTGCCACAGGAACTGGAGATGGCGGAATCGCACCCTATGGACGCGGTGCTGCGGCAAGACCGACTGCCGCACATCTGGTGCCCGGGGTGCGGGCTGGGAACGGCCCTCACTTGCTTCGTCAGCGCCCTGGTGAAGTCGGGCCTGGACTTGGACAAGGTGGTGGTGGTGTCGGGCATCGGGTGCACGGGGCGGGTGGCCGGGTATGTGCGGCTGGATTCGTTCCACACGACACACGGGCGGGCCATCCCGTTCGCCACGGGGCTGAAATTGGGCAACCCGGAACTGAAGGTGGTGGTGTTCAGCGGGGACGGGGATTTGGCGGGCATCGGCGGCAATCACCTCATCCACGCGGCGCGCCGCAATGTGGACATGACGGTCATCTGCGTGAACAACTTCAACTACGGGATGACCGGCGGGCAACTGGCTCCGACGACCCCCTTGCATGCCCGCACGTCCACGTCGCCGCGCGGGAATCAGGAGCATCCCTTCAACCTGCCCTACCTGGCGGCGGGGAGCGGGGCCGTGTACGTGGCGCGGTGGACGGTCCTCCACGTGCGGCGCTTGGAGAAGGCCATCGGCGAGGCGCTTGTGAAGCGGGGGTTCAGTTTTGTGGAGGTTATCTCGCCGTGCCCGACGCTGTACGGCCGGATGAACAAACTGCGCGAAGGGCTGGAGCATCTGCGCTACTACCGCGAGCGCAGCCGCATTGTCCACGGCGCTGACCCGCGTGATGTGGACATTGAACTGAGCGGGGACATCATCGTGGGCAAATTTGTGGACATTGAAAAGCCCGTCTGGGGCGATACGCAGTAGGCTGTAGTGCCAACGGATGGAGGGCGCCATGTCGCGGACGGAGATACGGCTTACGGGATTCGGGGGGCAAGGCATTATCCTGGCCGGGTACATCCTGGGCAAGGCGGCCGCCCTCTACGATGGCAAGTATGCGACCTTCACCCAGAGTTACGGCCCCGAGTCGCGGGGAGGCGCGTGCGCGGCGCAGGTTGTGCTGTCCGATGCGCCCGTGCAGTACCCGCACCTCATTGACCCATCCATCGTCGTCATCATGTCTCAGGAGGCGTACAACAAGTACGCGCCTTCGCTGCACGACGGGAACTTGCTCCTGGTGGATGAGGATTTGGTGGTGTTGGGCCCGCTGCCGGAGGGGGTGAAGGTGTACGCCATTCCGGCGACGCGCATTGCCGAGTCGGAGGTGGGCCGCAAGTTGGTCGCCAACATCGTCATGCTGGGCTTTCTGACGGCGGTGTCGGGCGTGGTGTCCGAGGAGTCCATGCGACGGGCCGTGAGCGAATCGGTGCCCAAGGGCACGGAGGAACTCAATCTCAAGGCTTTTCAGGCCGGGCTGGACTATGGCAGGCAAGTCGTGGGGAGCGCCGCGTGATGGACGGGTTCCTGGTCATCGGTGGGACTCTGGCAGGAGCGCAGGCGGCCTGGGATCTGGCCGAGGCGGGGGCGCGAGTCCACCTGGTGAGCGAAAACCCATGGTTTGCGGCGCCCGAGGGCGACCTAGACGTTCGGGCGTGGCTGTTGCAGACTTCGCGCCACCCGAACATTCGGTTTCTCGCGCCGGCGTCGGTGGCGGGGCTGAGCAAGGAGGGCGCGGCGTACAAGGCCCTTGTCCGCGTGCGTAGCCGTTTCGTGGACGTGGAACGCTGCACCGGCTGCGGCGAGTGCGAGCAGGTGTGCCCGGTGGTGGTGGACATAACGCGCCACGCCATTTGGCGGCCCGCAAACGCCGTCCCCGATGTGTACGCCATTGAGCGGAGCGGGCGGCCCCCTTGCTCCGACACGTGTCCGGGGGGCATCCACGTGCAGGGCTATGTAGCGCTCATCGCCCAGCGGCGCTTTGAGGAGGCGCTGGAACTCATCCGCGAGGCCATTCCCCTTCCGGCGATTTGCGGGCGCGTGTGCGATCACCCATGCGAGGCCAATTGCCGGCGCAACGAGGTGGACAGGGCGGTGTCCACCCGCGCCCTCAAACGGTTCGTCGCGGATTACGAATTGCGCGCGGAGCGCCGCCCGTCGCTCCTGGGCCGCAAGGGGCGGGTGGCCGATGTGGGCCAAGGGCGCAAGGTGGCGGTCATCGGCTCCGGGCCTGCCGGGCTGACGGTTGCGGCGGAACTGGCGCTCATGGGGTACCAGGTTACCGTCTTTGAGGCGCTGCCCGTCGCGGGCGGCATGCTGGCCGTGGGCATCCCACCCTACCGGCTGCCCAAGGATATCCTGCGCCTGGAGATAGAGGCTGTTGAGGCGCTGGGAGTTGAGATTCGCCTGAATTCGCCCGTGAGGCTGGGCGACGGCGGGCTGGACGGGCTGTTCGCGCAGGGGTACGAGGCCATCTTTATCGGCGTCGGCGCGCATCGTAGCACCGAACTGGGCATCCCCGGCGAACACCTGGAGGGCGTCGTCCACGGCGCGCGACTGCTCAAGATGCTGAACCTGTCGCAACAGGTGGACGACCCGCAGTGGAAGCAGGCGTTGGCGCGGGTTTTGGTGCGCGGCGCCGACACGCGCGTGGCCGTTATCGGCGGCGGGAACACGGCGATGGATGTGTCGCGGTCGCTCCGACGGCTGGGGGTCAAGGACGTTACGGTGCTCTACCGTCGGTCGCGCGAGGAGATGCCCGCGATTCCAGAGGAAGTGGAAGAAGCCGAGCGAGAGGGGATTCCGTTCCAGTTCCTGGTGGCGCCGGTGCGGGTTGTGGAGCGCGACGGGCGCGTGGCGGGCCTGGACTGCGTCCGCATGCGGCTGGGCGAGCCGGATGCTTCCGGCCGTCCCCGTCCCGTTCCGATTCCCGGCAGCGAGTTCCGCCTGGACGTGGACGTGGTTGTGCCGGCCATCGGGCAGTCGCCAGACCTGTCGTTCCTGGGGGCCGGGCACGGGTTGGCGATCACGCCTCAAGGCACGTTCCACGTAGACCGTCGCACGTACATGACCAACCGGCCGGGCATTTTCGCGGCGGGCGACGCGATCACGCAGCCGGTGTCGGTGATTCACGCGATTGCTTCGGCCAAGCGCGCTGCGGCGGCGATGGATGCATATCTTCGGGGCGTGCCGCTGGCGGATGAGAGGGCGGACGTGCCCGTGGCGCGGCGGGAACTGGCGGAAGCCCAGCGCCAGGTGCGCCCACGTGTCCCTGTGCCCACAATCCCCATGGATGAGCGTCTGTCCACGTTCAAGGAGGTGGAACTGGGGTTTGACGAGGAACAGGCCGTGGCCGAGGCGAGCCGATGCCTGGCCTGCGGCCCCTGTTCCGAGTGTCTGGCGTGTGTGCGCGTATGCGAGCCTGGTGCGATTCGCCACGACTGGGTTGAGGAAGAGCGGACGCTGACGGTGGCAGGGGTCATCGTGGCGGAGGAGCGGCCTGGGCTTGACGTTGCGCCGAGCCGGCGGACGCTTCACGTCGCGGCGGACGACCGCATCGGGGCGTCGGCGGCCGCGGCGCGACTCCTGGCGCTGGCGGCCGGGCGGCCTCGCCAGACGGTGGCCGCTTGGCGCAGGCGAGCGGCAGCGGCAAGCCCGCGAATCGGCGTGTGGGTGTGCGCCTGCCAGGGGCAGATTTCCGAGCGCCTGCCGCTGGATGTCATCGTCCAGCGCGCGGCGGCACTGCAAGATGTGGTGTGGGCCGAGGTGGTGGAGCAAGCCTGCGCGCCAGATGCAGGGGCGCGCTTGGCCGAGGCGGTGGCTCGCCACGACCTCAACCGCGTGGTGGTGGCGGCGTGCTCCTGCTGCGCGCTGGATCAGGTGTGCTATTCGTGCACGACGCAGCGGCTTCGGTGCAAGGGTCAGTTGCTGCCCTTGAACGAGGCGGGCACGTGGCTGGAGTTCGTGAACATCCGCGAGCAGTGCGCGTGGCTGTACGAGGGGGACGAGGCGAACGTCGTGGCGGAGAGCCTGATGGCCCTGGGAGTGGCGCGAGCGAGAGCGGGCGGGGCCGACATGCCGTTTGCCGAGTATCCCGTCATGCCGGCGGCGCTGGTGGTGGGGCAGGGCAGGGCGGCGCCGGAGATGGCAAGGCTTCTGTCGCGCGTGGGCATCACCACGTCGTGGGCGAGGCCGGCGGGCGGCGAGCGGCACGAGGACGCGCCGAACGGGGTGCAGGTGCTGCCTGCGGCCAGCCTTGAGCGCGTGGAGGGCGCGATGGGCGACTTCCGCGTTACGCTGCGCGGAGAGCGCGGCGAGATGTCGGCGACGTGCGGCGCGGTGGTGCTGGTGGGCCAGGAGCCCGACCGTCGCGTTCCGGGCTTGTACACAGTGCACCCCGCGGCATCCAAGCAGGCGCTGGAGGCAATGGCGGCGAAGATAAGCGCGCTGTTGGGGCGGAACGTGATCCGCCGGGATGGGAGCGGCGCAACGGTGCGCGAGGCGCTGTGCCGGGCGTGTGGCACGTGCGCGGAGGTGTGCCCGTTCGGGGCGGTGGAGGTGCGCGAGACCGGCGGACGACGGGCCGCCGTGGTGGACGCGGGCCGATGCCAGGGGTGCGGGCTGTGCGTGGCGCGGTGTCCGTCGGGGGCGATGGTGCAGGGCGCCTATTCGGACAGGGACGTGTCGCTGGCGCTGGAACTGCTGTGCCGGGGGTGGAAGTAGGATGGCGGAAATGGACACCTGCCCGCGAGTCGTCGTGTTTGCGTGCAACTGGGAAGGGTATCGCGGGCTGGAGGAACTGGGCCGGGCGCGGCTTGGGGTGGGAGTCCAGGTGCGCGTCGTGCGGCTTCCGTGCCTGGCGCGATTGCACCCGGGGCTGATCCTCAAGGCGTTCCAGGCGGGCGCGGAAGGGGTTCTGGCCTTGGGCTGCTCGCCCGACCGCTGCCATTTCGGCGTGGGCGGGGAACATGCCCAGGCCCTCACGCGGCAGGCGTCGGAACTGCTGCACCTGCTCGGCATCGCGCCGACGCGCCTGGCGGTGGATTCGGTTCCGGAGGGGAGCGCGACCGCTTGCGCCGAACGGATAGCATCCTTCGCGCGCGGGCTTACGGACGGTCGGAGGGCGTAGCATGGACGCACTGGAGACAGCACTCCGAGAGAATCGCGCCTACCTGTGCCTGAGTTGCGGCAAATGTACGGCCGTGTGCCCGGTGGCCCGCAAGGACGCCGGCTTTTCGCCGCGCCGCACGGTGGAGCGCGCCGTGAATGACGACCCGGCCAGCTGGCTGGGCGGCGAGGATCTCTGGAAGTGCCTGACATGTCTGCGGTGCAGCGCGCTGTGCCCGGGCGACGTGCGGTTCTCCGAGTTCGCCCGCGACCTGCGCGCGCTGGCCCGGGAGCACGGGAGTACGGGGGCCTGCACGCACGGCGACGCGATTTTCACGTGGATGCGCCTGATGCAGGATCCAAACCTGCGTCAGAATCGCCTGGGCTGGATCACGGACGATTTGCAGGTGTCCGAGGATGGCGACACGCTGTACTTCGTGGGTTGCTTGCCGCACTACGACGCGATGTTCCGAGGCCAGGGGTTTGAGGGCGTCGCGATTGCGCAGAACACCGTTCACTTGCTCAACCGCGTCGGCATCGCGCCTCGCGTGCTGCCCGACGAGCGATGCTGCGGGCACGATTTGCTGTGGGCCGGCGACGTGGAGGGGTTCCGCGCTCTGGCTCACCTCAACGCAACGCTCTTTGCGCAGGCGGGGATTCGGCGCATCGTTACGTCCTGCGCCGAGTGCTACCGTACCTTGAAGATGGACTACCCATCGGCGTGCGGCCTCAAGGTGGAGGTGCTGCACATCTCCCAGGTGCTCGCCCAGTCCCTTGCCGCGGGGTCGCTGGCGCTGCGCAGGAGCGCGCTGCGAGTTGCGTTTCATGACCCCTGCCGTCTGGGGCGGCACGGGGGCGAATACGACGCGCCGCGCACGCTCCTGGCGGCGGCTGCCGAGTTGCGCGAGATGGAGCACGAGCGAGAACGGGCGCTGTGCTGCGGCACCAGCGTGTGGACGCAGTGCGGGCAGGTGGCGAAGGCCATCCAGGACGAGCGCATCGGCGAGGCCCTGGCCGCCGATGCCGAGGTCATGGTTACGGCCTGCCCGAAGTGCCAGATTCACTTCACGTGCGCCATGAGCGGCGCGGGCGAGGCGTCGGGGCCGCGTGTGGCCGTCCGCGATTTGACCGGCGTGCTGGCCGATGCGCTCGTGGGAGAGTAATCGGCCGTTGAGACTTGCGATGTGGGAGCCTACCCTAGCAATGCCATTATACACACGGAGGACTTGGGGTGAGCGTTCAAATCAGGCAACTGGGCTACTATGCGGGTTACTTCGTCCGCACGCGCGTTCTGGGCAGAAGAGCCCCGCTGGTAGGCGGAATCAACATCACATCGTACTGCAACCTGGCCTGCGTGCATTGCCCGTATGTGGGTTCGGATGTCCCGCGCGAACACCTGACGCGGGCGCAGTTGGAGCAGATGATGCAGTCGTTTCTGGATCGGGGCGTGCGCATCCTGTTCCTGCAGGGCGGCGAGCCGACCCTGTGGCACGATGGCGACTACCGATTCAACGATCTCGTGCGGGATACCAAGAAGCGGTTCTACAAGGTGGCCTGCGTAACGAATGCCATCCTGCCGATTGACAACCCATGCGACCTGGTGTGGGTGAGCGTGGACGGCTCGCCGGAAGTGCACGACCAGGTGAGGGGCGCGGGCAGTTATGAGAAAATGGTGCGGAACGTGGCCGAGAGCCGCAACCCGAACATGTACGCAAACATCACGCTGTCCAAGATCAACGTACACGACCTGGAAGCCAACGTGCGCAACATCGTGGAGGCGATGCCGAGGATCAAGGGCATCTCGGTCAACTTCCAGATTCCCTATCCGGGCGTGGAGGCGCACACGCTGGACTATCCGCAGCGGGCGGCTGCCGTGGAGCGGATCGTGGCGCTGAAGCGCCAGGGCTTCCCGATACTCAATTCCGAAACGTCCTTCCGCCTGATGCTCAAGCCCGGGTGGAATAAGACCCACTGGCTGATTCACCTGGCGCACCCCAACGGGATGGTGGTGGAAGGGTGCGGGGCGAGGTTGGTGGATCCGCGCATCTGCGAGCACTGCGGCTACGGGGTGATGGCGGAAGTGCAGGCGATCTACAACGGCTCGCTATCCGCCATTCTGGACGCCTTTCGCCTGTTCCGCATCGTTGCTTGACATAACTATCGCGTGGAGAAGCGGCTATGCCGACCTTTGAGGAAGTTCACCGATACTACAAGCAACGCATGGATGCGATTGAGCCCGACAGCGCCAGGGCGTTCTACGAGATCATGGTGGCGCGGTTCATCTTGCTTTCGGCCTCGCTGCCGTTCACGTTGGGCGCGGTGCTGGCCTATTTTGAGACGGGTCAGTTCAACTGGCCGGTCTTCATCGTGTCATCGGTAACGGTCTTCCTGATCGTGGGGGCGGTGAACGCCGGCAACACGTACTTTGACTACGAGACGGATTTGAACAACTGGGAGTTCAGCGCCTATTCGGGTGGCATCCGCCTGCTGGTGGAGAACAAGATCACCAACCGCAAGCGGGCGCTGTACTTCGCGGTGGGGTTGCTGGTGGCCGCGCTTCCGCTGGGCCTGTCGCTTCGGTTCCTGCTGCACACCGGCCCGTGGACGATCCCACTGGGGGTGTTCGGCGCGCTGGCGGGCTGGTTCTACACGGGCAAGCCTCTGATGCTGGTGTACCATAGCATGGGGGAACTGGTCATCGCCACCTGCTCGGGCGCGCTGACGGTGATCGCGGGGTACTATCTGCAAGCGGGGCGATTCTCCCCTGGCCTGGTGCCGTTGAGCATGGCCCTGGCATTCTCCATCCTCAACGTCATCTTGGCCAACGAGTTTGCCGACAGGCGGACGGACGCGGCATCGGGCAAGCGGACGTGGCTGGTGGTGTTGGGGCCGGAAAGGGCGTCGCAGTTGTACCGCGTGAACGTCGTGATTTCGCTGGCGGCGATGGCGACGGCATGGCTGTGGGGGATACCGATATATGCGGCACTGATTCCACTGGGGTTCGCGCTCCCGACGGCGGTGGACAATTTCCGCAAGATGGCGCGGCGCGGGTACGAAGGCGATGGCATCAACGAGTTGACGCTCAACACGTTCAAGGTGCATTTCGCGCTGGAACTTTTCGCAACGTTGTGCCTGCTCGTGGGCGGGCTGGTGAGATGGCTGTAGGCGCGCCTGGCGCGTCCTGCGTGCCGGGACAGGGCGAAGTTTGGAGCCAAAGGAGGCCGTACATGCCAGGAGAGGAATTGCGTATCGGGGTCTTCGTGTGCGACTGCGGCACGAACATCGCGAGGAGCGTGGACACGGAGCAGGTGCGGGCGTTTGCCGCGGGGCTTCACAATGTGGTGGTGGCGGCGCGCAACAAGTACACGTGCTCCGATCCCGGCCAGCAGGAAATCAAGCGGCTGGTGGTGGAGCACAACCTGAACCGCGTGGTGGTGGCGTCGTGCTCGCCCCGCCTGCACGAGCCCACGTTCCGCGCCTGCGTCCAGGCGGTGGGCCTGAACCCGTACCTGCTGGAGATGGCGAACATCCGCGAGCACTGCTCGTGGGTGCACTTCCGCGAGCCGGATCTGGCCACCGAGAAGGCGAAGGACATCGTGAAGGCAGCCGTGGCGCGGGCGCGCTGGCTCTACCCCCAGGACGAGGAGCGCATCCCCGTAACCGACGCGGCCCTGGTCATCGGCGGGGGCGTGGCGGGGATTCAGGCGGCGCTGGATTTGGCCGACGCGGGACATCAGGTCTATCTTGTGGAGAAGAAGCCGTCCATCGGTGGGATCATGGCGCAGTTGGACAAGACCTATCCCACCATGGACTGTTCCATATGAATTCTCGGGCCGAAGATGATGGATGTCGGTCGACATCCCAAGATCAAACTGCTGGCCTACAGCGAGATTGAGGACGTTTCGGGGTACGTTGGCAACTTCAAGGTGAAGGTGCGGAAGAAGGCGCGGTACGTGCGCGAGGACGAGTGCACGGCCTGCGGCGACTGCGCGAAAGTCTGCCCTGTGGTCGTGCCGAACGAGTTTGAGGCGGGGCTGTCCACGCGCCGCGCCATCTACATCCCGTTTCCCCAGGCGGTGCCCTCGGCGTATGTCATCAACATCCAGGAGTGCCTGGGCGATGTGCCCATCGCTTGCGGCAAGTGCATTGAGAAGTGCGAGAAGAAGTGCATTGACTTTGACATGCGCGACGAAATCCTCACCCTCAACGTGGGCGCGATTATCGTTGCGACGGGCATGGAGCCTTACGATCCGACCGAACTGGACGAGTACGGCTACACGCGGTACGAAGACGTGATCACGAGCATGGAGTTTGAGCGGCTCATCTCGGCGGGGGGACCGACGGAGGGCCACCTGGTGCGGCCGAGCGACCGCAAGCATCCCCGGCGCATCGCGTTCATCCAGTGCGTGGGTTCGCGCTCGGATAAGAAGGGCAACCCGTACTGCTCCAACATTTGCTGCATGAACACCGTCAAGGACACGCTGCTGCTGAAGGATCATTATCCCGACGTGGAGTTGACGGTGTACTACATGGACATTCGGGCTTTCGGCAAGGGGTTTGAGGATTTGTACAAGCGGAGCAAGGCTACGGGCGTGCGCTACATCCGCGGGCTGCCGGGCGAGGTAGCCCGCGACCCTGCGACCGGAACGCTGCGGGTGGTGGTGGAGAACACGACGGCGAACCGCATTGAGGAGCACGAGCACGACCTGATTGTGCTGTCCATCGGCGCGGTGCCCAGCGGCGACACCGAACTGGTGCGGCAGTTGCTGACCCTGTCGCGGACGAGCGACGGGTTCCTGATGGAGTCGCACCCGAAGTTGAAGCCGGTGGATACGCCGACGAAGGGCGTGTACCTGGCTGGGTGCGTGGAGTCGCCCAAGGACATCAAGGACAGCGTAACCCAGGCGAGCGCGGCGGCGGCGCGGGCGCAGGTGCTGCTGAACAAGAGCAACGTTGCCGTGGAGGCCATCACGGCGGTGGTGGATCCCGACAAGTGCAAGTTCTGCGGCGTGTGCGCCCGGGTGTGTCCCTACGGCGCGATCACCGTGGACGTGAAGGCGAAGACGCCGGCGTGCGTCATTACGGCGGCCTGCGCGGGGTGCGGCACGTGCGCGGCCGAGTGCAAGTTCAACGCGATTCAGATGCGCCACTTCTCGGATCAGGCCATCTACGCGATGATAGACGCCATCCTGGAGGAGCGGCCGGAGAACAAGATCGTAACGTTTGCGTGCAACTGGTGCTCGTATGCGGGCGCCGACACCGCCGGCACCGGCCGCATGACTTACCCGCCGAACGCGCGCGTCATCCGCACCATGTGCAGCGGGCGGGTGGACGAGGACTTCGTGCTGTACGCGTTCCGCAAGGGCGCGCCGGTGGTGCTGGTGTCGGGCTGCCACTACGCCGACTGCCATTATATCAATGCCAACCGCAATACGGTGCGGCGGGTGGATCGGCTGTGGGACAAACTGGAGAAGCTGGGGATTCGTCCGGAGCGGCTGCAGTTGGAGTGGGTGAGCGCGGCAGAAGGGCAGAAGTGGGCCAAGACGATGCGCGAGATGGAGGAATTGCGCGCGTCGGTTACGCCGGAGGAGATTCGGTACACGATGGAGGTCTTGAAGGGGTAACCGCGAATAACACGAATCTACGCGAATTGGATGAAAGAGTTAACCGCGAATAGCACGAATCCACGCGAGTTGAGCGGGGAGATACAAAATCCCTCGCGGTTATTTGCGCGATTCGCGGGTGCTCGCTGTGGAGGTGGCGATGGCAGAGAAGGCGCGGTTCAGGTGCATGCGCTGTGGGCACGAGTGGGAGGCGGAATACGATCCGGAGAAGGAGCGGATGTGCCCCAAGTGCCGCAGCAACAGCGTGCGTGTGCTGAAGGCGGGGAAGGAGGGCAAGTAGGGCGCGCATAAACGACCGGGATGCTCGTGCGGCAGGCATGAGCATCCGGCCATCCCGCATGCAGCAGCGAACTGCCCACAGCCGGCGGGATGCTCGTAGGGAGCGCCGCGAGTCCTGGCGCGGTGATCGCTGGCCGTTGGCGGGTTCAGATACTCGTCATTGTGCGGACTTCGCAGGTACGAAAGCCCTATTGTCCCACTTGCACCGACGGCATGTAGACGACGTGATCTTTGCTGTGCGCCACGATTTTCCCACCAACGATGGTCATGAGCGCCGTGAGGTCTTCCAGTTCTTCGGGGTCGGTAACGGAGTACAGATCGTGGCTCCACACAACGAGGTCTGCGAATTTGCCAGGCTCAATGGATCCCTTGCGATCCTCCGCGAACTCGGCATAGGCTGACCCCATGGTGTGAACTCTTAGTGTTTGTCGTGTCAAGTGCGTTTTTGACGCCAGGGGCCTTTGAGCATATAATGCGCTGCTGCAATTCGGGAAGGAGTGTTGGCATATATGGATCAACTTGTATTGGAAGCAGAACCCCGGACCATCAAGGGGAAGCATGTAAACCAGTTGCGCCGCCAGGGGCTGGTGCCGGCGGTCGTGTACGGCAAGGCCACCGCGCCTATTCCCGTCCAGGTGCCGCGGCGTCCGCTGGAAATGGTACTGAGCAAGGCGGGCGAGTCCACGCTGATCTCGCTGCGCGTGGCCCATCGCGCCGAGCCGCTCACGGTGCTGGTGCGCGATCAGCAGCGCGATGCCCTGACGCAAGTCATCACGCACGTGGATTTCTACGCCGTCGTCATGACGGAAACCATCCGCGTCCGCATCCCGCTGGTTCTGGAAGGCGAGCCGCCCGTGCTCCAGAAGTTCCAGGGAGTCCTCCTCCAGCAGAAGGAAGAGGTGGAGGTGGAGTGCTTGCCCAAGGACCTGGTGCCGCACATCGCGGTGGACGTGAGCGCGCTCCAGACGTTTGATGACGCCATCTACGTCAAGGACCTGGTGCTGCCCCCGGGGATTGAGGTGCTGGACGAGCCGGATGAACTGGTAGCGATGGTCAGCCCGGTGGCCGAGGAAGTGCTGGAGGCTGAAGAGGCTCCGGTGGAACCCGGCGAGGTAGAGGTCGTCAAGAAGGGCAAGAAGGAAGAGGAAGAGGAAGAGGAAGAGGCCGAGGAATAACCCTCTGCCGGTGCCATGCGTGCGAAAAGCGGCGGGAGCCCCGCCGCTTTTGCTTTGCCACGTGCGAGCGGAGACCACACAGAATACAAGAGAAATCTCTGCGGTCTCTCCGTGCTCGGCGGTGAGTCTTGCGGGGCGGCGATGCCTGGCCGTCCCGTCCAGGGCAGGTATGAAGACCTGCCCTGCGCTCGCTGTGCGGCCCGCCTGCGACGCACCTCCAAGGTGCGTCGCAGGTTTGAGTGTGAAGGCCCCAAGGGTCTCGCAGACCCGTTGTCCGCAGACACGTAGGGCGGCTTTCCATAGCCGTCAGAGGCCGGGGGCAGGTAGGGAAACGAGTCCTACTGCGTCGCCAAGGGTCAGTTGAGGATAAGCAGCGCCGGGGGCGGGCTGAAGAAGCGTCCGTTGCGGATGGGAGCCAGGCCGAACAATTGGCGCGGCGTGAGCGGGTCGTAGTCGTAGCGGGTTACGCTGACATAGTCGTTGGGCGGGAAGATCTTGATGGCGGGGTACGCGCCCTTGCCGAAGAACGGGTACGCCCTCGGGTCCGTGATGCCTCGGTATTTGGACAGTTTGACCTCCTGGCTGTTCTCGCTGGGACTGAAGCCATCGGCGTCAAAGACAAGGGTGATGCCAGGGGGAATCACGATATCGGCCTTGTCCACGATCATGGTGCGCTTGTCCGAGGGCACGTTGAGGTCCTCAAACTGGTGCAGGCCCACGATGACCTCGCGGCGGATGCCCTTCTGCTGCATGAACTCGTGGATGCGCCGCAGGGCGGCGTTCACGTCGGCGGCGTCAATCCGCCCGGGCAGTGGCCTGCCAGGGATGGTTACCTCGCCCGATTCGTACTGCTCCGGGTAGACGTGGAATTCCGGGTCAAAGAAGAAGTGTACGTTGTCGTACTTCTCCAGGTAGGGGAGCATGGCCTCGGTCTGGCTCAGGACGGTTGACAGGCCCAACTGGTTGTCCAGGAACACGAGCACGCCCTTATCGGCAGCGGGTTTGACATAATCTTCCTCAAATGACCCTCCGCCGGTGGCGTCCAGATACTCCTGCACGCTGATGAGGAAGGTGCCGCCGCCGTTCTCTTTGGTTCCCGACGCCAGTTGGAAGATGATGTCCATGGCAGGGATGACGCCTAGATCGCCGTTGGCGGCATCCACCTCGGCGCAGTAGGAGATGACCTCGGTGTAGAAGTGGTCAAAGTTGTCGTAGTAACCGAGTCTTCCCAGGATGGCGACCTTGTCCATGTGATCGTGGGGCGAGAAAGCCCTGCCGTAGAAGGCTACGATGGTGTGGGTGTTCATGATGGACGTTCGGACGCCTGGCGGCACTGGCGTCGGCGTCGGTGTGCGGGTGGGCGTGGCCGTGGGCGTCGGCGTGGGCGTGGCGGTCGGGGTGGGCGTGGGGGTTGGCGTCCTGGTGGGCGTCGGCGTGGGCGTGGGGGTTGGCGTCGCGGTCGCGGTCGGCGTCGGTGTGGGCGGGTGGGGCGAGCCGGGCGACGCGAAAGGCCGCTGGAGCGCCAGGAGCGTGATGAGCATGGTCGCCGCCGCCAACAACAGCGAGGCGAGCAGGTTCCGCCGATTTGCGTAGGTTGAGAGCGTCGGTTCCAAAGGCTGCATCCTCACAGAGGGCGGGCGTCCGTATGGCTCGCCATGGCCCGCGCCCCAGGTTGAAACGCGTATGGAGACATTTCGGTGCGGGAAGCGCAAATGTCCGTCGCATTGTACATCAGAAGCACGCGCGGGGCAAAGAAAAGGCGGTGGGAGAGGTCTCTCCCACCGCCTGGTCGTATTCGGTTGTAGCGGGGTCTATTGCTGTTCCAGCAGGTCGCAGATGCCGTTGCCGTCGGCGTCCACGAAGTTGGCGCCGCGCGCCCCGTAGCCGCGCCGGGCCATGCCCGCGCCCTGGCCGTTGGAGGCGGTGCGGGCCGTGCGCCCGTAGCCCAGGCCCTGGCCCGCGTTGTCGCAGACCCCATCGCCGTCAGCGTCCACGAAGCGGTCGTTCACGCCGTCGCCGTTCTCGTCAACGAAGCCCCAGGCATGCCCGAGGCCCTGGCCGACGTTGTCGCACACGCCGTCGCCGTCCGCGTCCACGAACCCGTAGGCGTGCCCGTTGCCGTTGCCCGACAGGTCGCGGATGCCGTCGCGGGTTCCCGCGGGCCCCTGGGCGAAGGCCGCCGTGGCGACCACCATGGCCAGCGCGAGCGCCAGCACAACTGCTACACCGATTACCACTGTCCGTTTCATGTTGAAATCCTCCTGTGTGAGTTTCGTTTGATTTGGGAAGGTCCGTGTGTCTCTCATCCTTCCGCGGACAGGATACCACAGGAGTGTGAAGGGATTATGAAGAGGGGCTGAAGGTGTGATGAAGAATGGGACAAAAAGGTGAGCCGTGCGCGACTCGAACGCGCGACACCCTGCTTAAAAGGCAGGTGCTCTGCCATGCTGAGCTAACGGCCCACGGCTTCAGTATACCACAGGCCGGCGCGGGCGTCAAAAGCACCCCTGGCCAGGTAGTGATATACTTCGGTGAGAATTGGTCAGGCCGATGCGCGGCAGGATGAAACGCATAGAGCATATGGGCAGCTTCCCATACCTGTCCCCTGCGTCTGGCGACTATGGAAAGCCGCCCTAGGGATAGTCTCCCCGCCTGTTCCCTGCCCGGCCAGGCGGGGGCCGCGAAGCCCCTAAGAACGCTCGCATCTCCATTGGGGCCTGGCGGGATAGGGAACGCGCCGGACGTAGGGCAAATTGCCAATTTGCCCTACGATGACCGCCGCGCGAGCAGCGCCAACCGAACGTGCGATCGCCCGATAGGTCTCCTGGCACTATGCTACCACATCGTGCGTTCCTGCGAAAAAGCGAGCGCCAATAGGGTCTGCCTTTTCGCAGCGGCCGACGAAAATTGACAAGTCTGGCCTTTGGGCATATATTTGTTCCAGCCTAGCGTGAGACTTGTAGGTAATGAACGTCATGCCGGCAGTGGAAATCCGACGACGAGCGGACGAAAGGTCAGACCCCGCGTCTGGATAGTCCCGCTCGGCTTGCGTTAGCATACACGAGGCCGGCCTCCAGACAGGGGGCTGGCCTTTCTTTTTGGCGCGATGGGGATACCCGTCGCGCTTTTGCATACCCACGGCTGTAAGATTCCCATACCATGAGGAGGAGGCAAGATGAAACGGCAGCAGTTCAAGAAGGTGGTTTTGGCGTATTCGGGAGGGCTGGACACGTCGTGCATCGTGCCCTGGCTCAAGGAGAACTACGGCTGCGAGGTGATTACGTTCACCGCGGACCTGGGCCAGGGGGCAGGCGAATTGGCCGGCCTGGAGCAGAAGGCGCTGGCCAGCGGGGCGAAGAAGGCGTACATCGTGGACCTGCGCGAGGAGTTCCTGATGGAGTACGCTTTTCGCACCATGAGGGCCGGCGCCATCTACGAGCGGCTGTACCTGCTGGGGACCTCGTTCGCGCGCCCCGTTACCGCCAAGCATCTGGTGAAGATCGCCGAGCAGGAAGGCGCCGATGCCGTGGCCCACGGGTGCACGGGCAAGGGCAACGACCAGGTGCGGTTTGAACTGTCGGTCAAGGCGCTGAACCCGCACCTGAAGGTCATTGCGCCGTGGCGCGAGTGGGAGATTCGGTCGCGCGAGGACGCCCTGGCCTACGCCCGCGCCCACAATGTCCCCGTGGCCGTTACCGAGAAGTCCATCTACAGCCGCGACCGCAACCTGTGGCACATCAGCCACGAGGGCGGCGTGCTGGAAGATCCCTGGGCCGAACCCGAAGAGTCCATGTTTATGCTCACCGTCGCGCCCGAGGCGGCCCCAGACACGCCACAGTATCTCACGCTGAAGTTTGAGCACGGGTATCCGGTGGCGCTGGACGGCGAGGCGATGGGGCCGGTGCAGATTCTGGAGCGGCTCAACGACGTCGGCGGCGCTCACGGCGTGGGGCGGGTGGACCTGGTGGAGAACCGCCTGGTCGGGATGAAGTCGCGGGGCGTGTACGAGACGCCAGGCGGCACCATCCTCTACGCGGCTCATCAGGGACTGGAGCAGATTTGCCTGGATCGCGAGACGCTGCATTACAAGGAACTGGTCGGGCATCGCTACGCCGAACTGGTGTACTACGGCCAGTGGTTCACCCCGCTGCGCGAAGCCCTGGACGCTTTCGTGGACAAGACCCAGGAGCGCGTTACGGGCAGCGTGCGCGTCAAACTGTACAAGGGATCGTGCACGGTGGTGGGGCGCAAGTCGCCATTCAGCCTGTACCGCGAGGATTTCGCCACCTTCGGCAAGGACGACGTGTACGACCAGAGCGACGCGCAGGGGTTCATCAACCTGTTCGGCCTGCCGATGAAGGTGAAGGCGCTGCTGGATATGGAAAACGGCTGGGCGAGCGGCCTGGAGCGCCCCGACTACAGCCGCTTCAAGCGGGACTAGGCCAGGGCAGGGGCAGACACGGGGTCGGGCAGACGCGAAGGTCTGCCCCTACGACCCGACGCGCACGGTGGCGGTTGCCCACGGCCCGCAGGACACGCGCACCCTGCGCCCGTCCGCGATGGTCAGCGGCTGCGGTGCCTGCTCGGCGAGGTTCACGCGCTCGGCGCGGCGGATGGGCCAGGCGAATGTCAGTTCCGCGTCCACGGCGCGCGCCGCGTAGTTGCACACGCGCACGATGAGGCCATCGCCTTCTTCGGGCGCCTTGATGGCCGTTACGACGACAGAGTCGGGCTGCGCCGACAGGACCGATGCCGCGGCAGGGAGCGGCCCTCCCGCCGACGGCGCGACCAGTACGGCGCGCATGGGCGTCTCAAAGGCGTGGGCGCGGCGGAAGGCCTGCTCCCAGCCGCCCGCGTGGGGGATGATGGCGTAGGCGAAGGTGTGCTCGCCGATTTCCTGCGCCTCGGGCGTGGGACGGCCCGGCCCCGCGCCCCACTTGCGCGTGGCCAGGTCGTCGCGGGATAGCCATCCGACGCACCGCAGCAGTGTTACGGCGATGGTTGCGCCGTCTGCGCCCGGGATGACCTCGCCCTCGGGCAGGCCGCGGACGGCCACCATGACGCCCTTCTCGCCGTCGTTCACGTCGCAGAAGGCGCGCTGTGGGAAGGTGGGCTGGGGCTGCTCTATCCAGTCGGCGGTGTCTGTGGGGATGGCCAGGGGGCGGCGCACCACGTCGTAGTGCCCCTCGGCAAACGAGTGGTCGGTCTGGATGGGCGTCGGCACCAGGACGCGGAGACGGTGGTCGCGCGCGGTGTTGGCGACGGTGGTCTGGATGTCGCACCGCGGCACGCCAGCGGCAAGGGAGACGCGCGTCGTGATGGGGATGACGACGTGGTGGGGTGAACGCGAGGCGCGGTCGGGCGACAGGGCCTCGGGCAGGCGGTAGAGCAGGTCAATCTCCAGCGCCGCGCGGGCGGGGCCGGTCTCCACCAGGCGTATGACGGGCTTCTCGCAGGGAGCATCCACGACCGTGTCGCGTTCCGGCGGACAGTAGTTGTACTCATCGCCGCGGTCGCCGCCGTCCACGAAACGGTTGACGCCCGAAAGCCGCATGCCCGTGGGCTTGTGCAGGATGGACAGGGTGCCGTCGCGCGGCTCCACCTGCACCGACAGGAATTCGTTTTCCAGGCGCAGGGCCGATGCGCTGACGGTCGCAGTATGGCCGACGGGCCTACCCGGACGCAGGGCAAACGCGCGATAGCCAAACCCGGGGATGTCGGGCGCGGCCAGGGCGACGCGGCACCGCAAGGGGCTTCGCACCCGCACCTGCACTTCGCGCACGGTCTCGTCCTCCAGCAGGCTCTGGGACAGCGCTGCCCAGTTGCGGAGAACGGCGGGGTCGGGCGCGCCGCTCTCGCCCAGCGTTACGTCCAACTGCGCACGACCGCCTTCCTTGCGCACCACCACCTCGCGGATGGGCCTGTCCTGCACCTTCCCGTCCTGCACGGCTCCCGCGACGAGGAGCAATTGCTCGCGCGCGAACGTGCCGCCGAAGAATTCCTGCTGCTCCCGCTCCAGAATCTGGCAGGGCACCGGCCGCCCGTCTTCGTCCACGATGACGAAATCCTCCAGGCTCTGGGGGAGTTCCAGGGTGGCTTCCAGCGCGTCCGTTCGCGGGCCTGCCAGCGGGTTGAAGATCACGAGGGCGGGCGTGTCGCCGGGGTGTGTTGTGGCGCGCGCGATGGCGTCCAGGCTCTGCTGGACGACGGTCTCGCCGATTTGCTCCGCCCAGTCGTAGCGGGTGCGCATCTCGCGGTGCACCTGATCCACGCTGCACCCGCAGATGGAATCGTGGGGCTGATTCTCCAGCAGGTAGCACCAGGCGCGCTGCACAATCGGGCGAGTGGGCGCAAGGGGCACGTGGGGCGCGCCGGCCTGCTCCGCGAGTTGTTCGGCGAAGGCGGCCCAGGGTTCCGCCCACCGCTCCAGCAGGGTCTGGAGGGCGGCATTGCGCTGCTTGATCCACATGCGGGCAGACAGGACGCCCGGCAGGAGATGCTGGGTCTTGCAGGAGCGGAGTTCGCCCTGAACGACGGGGAGCGCCTCCAACCCCGACGGGCCGAGGGCTTCGCGGACGGCCTGGATGTAGGCGGGCAGGGTGCTGTGCTGGATGTCCAGCGACGGCAGTTGCTCGGATGCGCGGCGGATGGAGGCGGGCAGGCTCGGGTGAGGCTCCATGTGGTCGGTGCCGTTCATGAGCGGCAGGCACCCGCTACGGGAGTGGGCGGTCATGTCGGCTACGAGGGCCTCCACGGCGGCGACGAACGCATCGGGGTTGGTGGCGGGCAGGTGAGCCGCGTTGCCGTAGCCGCCGCGCAGGTAGAGGAGCAGCACCTCATCGCTTCCCGCTCCGCGCCACCGCAATTCAAACGGGTGATCATCTAGCCCGCGCCACAGGACTGCCTCGCTCATGCCGAAGCCGCGCAGGATGTGCGGCAGTTGGGAGATGTGGCCGAACTGGTCGGGAACGTAGCCCACGTTCATCTTGGCGCCGAACCGCCGCGCGATGCGGTCGCCCAGCAGGAGGTTGCGCACGATGGCCTCGGGACTGACGAGGAACTCGTCGGGCAGGATGAACCACGGGCCGATGAGCAGGCGGCCCGACTGCACCAGCGCGCGGATTTCGGCCTCGCGTTCGGGCCGCATCTCCAGGTAGTCCTCCAGCACCACGGTCTGGCCGTCCAGCATGAAGAAGCGGTATTCGGGATCCGAGGTCATGATGTCCATCAGGCCATCCACCAACTTGACCAGGCGCAGGCGGAACTCCTGGAACGGCTGGTACCATTCCCTGTCCCAGTGCGTGTGCGAGATGATGAACGCCTTGTGTGTCATTGTGTTCGCCTCCCGATGCTTGACTTATGGGAACAAGCCTCGCGATTCACCGCAGAGAACACAGAGAACGCAGAGAATGCACGAGGAATCTCTGCGACCTCCGCGCGCGCCGTGGTGGGGACATTTTCATCTCCGCGGCCCCTGGATGATCACGAGGGCAACGCCCAGGAGCGTGATGGCCGCGCCGAGCGCCGCGTTCCACGTTGGGGCTTCGCCCAGCAGAAGCCAGCCCAGCAGGATGCCGCCGGTAACCTCTTGGGTTGCGACGAGATTGACGTACGTTGCATGGGTTCTGCGCAGGGCCGCGTTGTACAGGGTGTGGCCCAGGCCGAGCGGGAATATGCCCAGCGCCAGCACCGACAGGGCCTGCGGCCACCCCCAGCCCGTGCCCGCCAGGGGCACCGCCACAGGCGTCAGCCATAGCGCGGCCGCGCCGTAGGTGGTCAGGGCGTAGGTGAATAGCGGATACCGGTCGCGCTGGGAGCGGCCCGCCACGGAGTAGAACCCGAAGGCGATGGCCGAGCCGAGGGCCAGGGCATCGCCGATGAGCATGGCGCGGCTGAACTGCGGTTCAAAACCTGCCAGGATCGCAACGCCCGCCACGGCCACGATCACGCCCAGGTACTTCCAGCGGGCGATGGACTCACGCAGGAACAGCGCCGAGAACAAGGTTACGAAGATCGGCGCGGTGTAGGTGAGGGTGAGGGAGTGGGCGATGGTCGTGTAACTCAGGGATGCGATGTAGCAGAAGAAGTGCGCGGCGGTGATGCCGCCGAAGAGCAGGAACCGCGGGATGTCGCCGCGCACCAGCCGCACGCGCTGCCGCGACGCCAGGGCCAGCGTGGCGACGGTGAGCGCGGCGATGGCCAGCCGCGCCCAGGTGATGACATAGGGCGACAGGGGCGCTGCCCAGCGGATGAGCACGGGCGACGTGGAAAACATCAGCGTGCCCAACGCCACGTACAGCAGTCCCTTTCGGCTCTCGGACATGCCCTATTCCCCTCCCAGGTGCGAGGCGCGCGGGGGCAGGCGCTTGCGCAGGTAGGTTACGCGCGTGGGTTGGCCGTTCAGCGAGACCGTCGTCTCGCGGTAGGCGGTGAAGCCCTCGCGTTCGTACAGGGCGCGCACGCGGCTGTCGTCGGAGCGCACGCCGATTTCCAGCGTTGCGATGTCGCGCGCCGAAGCCTCGTCGGCCAGGGCGCGGATGAGCGCCGTGCCCAGTCCCCGCCCCTGGAGCGATGCCTCCACCGCCAAGTTGGCGATTTCGGCGCGGTCGCCCGTGATGCTGAGTTCCCCGCTGGCCACGGCCTCGCCCGCGTCCACGACCAGGTGCACCCTGCGGCCCCGCGCGCTCTCGGCCAGGCTCCACTCCAGATGCCGAGCGACATCGTCGGGGGGCGATGCGGGCAAACAATTGCGCGCAAGCGCGTCGGCGTCGTCGGGTTCGGCGCGGCGGATGCGCCACGCAGGCCCAGGGTTCAGGTGGAACGCCAGGTGATGTTCCAATTGCGCGGCCACGAACCGCACGTCGTGCGCGCCTGGACGCTGTCGGTATTGGGCCAGGATGCCCTGGGCGCGGCAGGCTTCCACGAACCGTTTGCCCAGGGGCCGATCCCAGGCGGCGTCGCCGGTGGTTACCAGCAGGCGCACGTCGCGCAGGGCGTGCGCCAGGGCAGCGGGGTTGTGCTTGCGCCAGGTCGCGCAGTCGTCGCCGAGGAGCGCTCGCAGGCCAGGGTAGTCGGGGCAGAGCGGCTCAATGTCCAGCGGGCCGAGGATGGACGACGCGCTGGCGAACAGGTCGGGATGGCGAGCGGCCAGGTACATGGCGCCGAACCCGCCCATGCTGAAGCCGCAGATGGTGCGGCGGTCGCGTGAGCCTCCTACGGGGTGTCGGGCCTCCACGGTGCGCAGGGTGGCCAGGAACGCAGTTTCGCCTCGGCTGCGCGGGTCCACCGGGCTGTCCAGGTACCAGCGTTTGCCCCCGTCCACGAACACCAGGCAGGCGTCCGCCGCCATCGGCAGCAGACGCGCCGTGGGCAGGTCAGTGAAGAAAGAGGCCGGCGAATGTCCCGCGCCGTGCAGGAAGTAGATGACGAGAGCACGCGTGGGCGGGCGGCCCGTGGCTTCGGGCGGGCAAACCAGCACGCGCTCGCGGCGCAGCGGCCCAACGCGAACCCACTCCCAGCGGCAGCGCGGCGGGAGGGGCACGGGGAATACACGATTGCCTCGCAGTGGGTTGCGCGCCATGTTTGTACTCGTCGGACTCCGTAAGGTCAGGGGCAAGTATAGCAGGGTGGGCGGGTACCTGCAAAGCGGGGGTGTTTCGGTGCGCGGCGGCTCGCGAATCCAACACGGCACAGAAGCGCAGGGGCACCACCGGCGGCTGTGGAAAGCCGCCCTACGAGTCCGCACACCGTAGGGTGGCGAGCGTAGGGCAGGTTTCCGTACTTGCCCCTACCTCCGGCGGCTACGGAAAGCCGCGCTACGAACTGTAACCGCGAATCACGCGAATCCACGCGAATGGAGAGCAGGGGACTGTCTTGGGACTTCGCCCCGCGCCATGGGCATGGGTGCGACGCAATTCCGAAAGTGCGCCGCACGTTGTGCCCTCTTGTCATTGCGAGCGAAGCAATCGCGCCGGACTGCACCCCCTCGTTTCCCCCTCTACGCGGGCGGTGAGAGGGGGAGGCCGAAAGCGCAGGGGTGCGGTGTGCAGGTGCGCTGCGCCCACCCTGCTGAAGGGCCAGCCCGAAAGGTTTTTTTCTCTCAGCGCGGGGGCTCAACTCCGCGCGACCATGCGGCGATTCACCCCCGCCCGCGTGGAGCAAATTGGCAATGTGCTCCACGCTCTCGCGGTTTGTGATTGAGGCCAACCGTGGTATAATGCGGCGACAGGCCAGATTGCGCAGAGAGTATGGGGATGATAGTCGCAGCAGCGCTACTTGGATACTGCGTCGGCGTGTTCCTGAACCTGTGCGCCGATTTTCTTCCCGCCGAACCTCGGCAATCTCCCTTTCAGTTTCCCCGATGTTCTGCGTGCGGCGCGGCTCGGCGTCCGTTGAGCCTGGCGGGGGTGATCGCGGATTGGGCCGGGTGGAGTCGCTGTCCGCAGTGCGGTGCGGGGCGAGGGCTGCGCGCGCCCATCGTGGAACTGGCAACTGCTGCCATCTTCGGCTTCTTGGCCTGGCGATACGGGGTTGGGGTGCAGTTTGTCTTCCTGGCCCTCTACTTCGCGGTGCTTGTCCTGGTTACCGTTACGGACCTGGAGCACCGCCTGATTTTGGACGTGGTTACCTATCCGGCCATGGGGCTGGCGCTGGTGGCGAGTTTCTTCATGCCTCACATGACGCCGGTAAAGGCGCTCATTGGCGGGGCCATTGGTTTCGGGTTGTTCTTTGTGCTGGCCGTGATCGCCCGGGGCGGGCTGGGCGGTGGCGACGTTACGCTCATGGGGTTTGTGGGCCTGGCGACGGGGTTCCCGGTGGTGCTGGTGGCGATCCTGGTGGGCATCTTGCTCGGCGGGGTTGGAGCAGGGGTGATGTTGGCCCTGCGCCGCGTGGGTCGCAAGAGCGCCATCGCCTATGGCCCGTACCTGGTGCTGGGGGCCGCATTCGCGCTCCTGTACGGGCGCGAGTTCATCCTGTGGTATCTGGCACCCTATGCGCGCTAGGCGCAAGGAGGGAATGCATGTTTGACTCATTGATGGCAACGCTTCGCAAGGAGATTTCGGGGGCGGCGGCGAAAAACCACGTGGCCGAGATTACCCGCTACCATCGCATTCAGGCCAGCCCCGGATTCCGCGCGGCGGCGCAGCACGTCGCGGAGACGCTCAGGGACGCGGGCCTGGAGGTGCGCGTTCTGTCGTATCCTGCCGACGGCGCAACGGCCTTCTGGTCCATGCGCACGTTCCTGGAATGGGATTGCAAGGCGGCGACGCTCCACCTGCTGGGGGAAGACGGTCAGCCGACGGAGAAACTGGCGGACTATCGTGACGAGAAGATTTCGGTGATCCAGCGGAGCGCGCCCGCGGACGGGGATTTTGAAGTTGTGGCGCTGGAGGGGGGCGAGGAGCGTGCCGACTACGAGGGCCTGGACCTGGAGGGCAAGGTGGTGCTGGCGCGCGCACCCATGGACCGCATCATGGATTTGGCGGTTCGGGAGCGCGGGGCGGCGGGCGTGCTGTTTGACGGGATGATGAAGACGCCACCCGTGCGCGAGCGCATTGATTTGCCCGACGCCCGCCAGTACACGTCGTTCTGGTTCCGCGGCGGCGAGCACCTGTCGGTCTTCGGATTCGTGCTGACGCCGCGCCAGGGCGACACGCTGCGAGAACGATGCCGCAAGGCCCGCGCCGAAGGCAAGGCGGTCCGCGTGCGGGTCCACGTGGATTCGTCGCGCTACGCGGGCCAGATGGAGGTGGTGGAAGCGGTCATTCGCGGGGAGACCGCCGAGGAAGTGCTGCTCGTCGCGCACCTGTGCCACCCGCAGCCATCGGCCAACGACAACGCGTCGGGGGCGGGGGCGCTGATGGAAGTGGCGCGGGCCCTGGCCGCCTGCGTGGCCGACGGGCGGCTGGCCAAGCCGCGACGCACGCTGCGGTTCCTGTGGGTGCCGGAGATGTCGGGCACGTATGCGTATCTGGCGTCGCGCGAGCAGGATATTCCCCTCATGGTTGCGGGGCTGAACCTGGACATGGTGGGTGAGGATCAGGACCAGTGCGGCAGTTCGCTCCTGGTGGAGTCGCCGCCGGCGTCCATGAGCAGTTTCGCGCCGACCGTGGCGCGGCATATCCGCGACCTGCTGCTGGGCGACGCCAAGAGCCACGCGGGCCAGGGCGAGTTTCCGCTGTACCGGTACGCCGACACGCCTTTTTCGGGCGGGAGCGATCATTACATTCTGTCGGATCCCAGCGTGGGCGTGCCGACGCCGATGATCATCCAGTGGCCCGACCGGTATTACCACACGAGCGAGGACACGCTGGACAAAGTCAGCCCCAAGATGATGGGGACGGTGGCGGCGCTCGCGGCGGCCTACGGGTATTGGGTTGCGAACGCGGGGCCGAAGGAAGCCGAGTGGCTTGCCCACGAGATGACGGCTCGGTTCAAGGTGGACATCCTGCGGCGCGCCCAGGCGGCGATGGCAGCAGGGAGCAGCAAGGGCAGCGTGGCGAAATTGCGGCGAGAGGTGGCATTTGCCACGGCGCGGCAATCCGAGGCGCTGGCCACCTTGCGCCGCCTGGCTCCTGTGGATGTAGCGCCGTTCCAGGCGGAATGCGCGGCGTTCGCGGACGGCGAGTTGCGACGCGCGGCCTCGTTCCTGGGCGAGGAGGCGGGGGAGCCTGGCGCGCCGCCGTCGGGCGAGTGGGAGGAAAAGGCCGCCAGCCTGATTCCCGTGCGGCGGTTCCGGGGGCCGCTGTCGGTGGGCGATCTGCTCATCAAGCCGGGCGACCGCGAGGCCTTCCACCGTTTCAGCAAAGAGCATGAGGCATTCGGGCGGACGATGCCCGTCCTGGCGCTGTACTGGGCGGACGGCGAGCGGTCGCTATCGGACATCGCCGACCTCTTGGAGGCCGAGACGGGATCGCGGCAGACCCAGGCGCTGGTTCAGTACTTTGAACTCCTGGCGCGGGTGGGAGGTGTAGAACTCCGCCGCCGAGGAGATGGATAGAGGCACCGATTACCACAGGGAGGTGTGGAATGCGAAAATTGCTGTCGGGAAATGAGGCGATCGCGCGCGGCGCGTGGGAGTACGGCGTGGCCGTGGCGTCGGCCTATCCGGGGACACCGAGTACCGAGATTCTGGAGGAGTTTGCGCGTTACCCCAACGTGTACGCCGAGTGGGCCACCAACGAGAAGGTGGCGCTGGACGTAGCCATCGGGGCGGCGTATGCGGGCCGGCGCGCCATGTCCACCATGAAGCACGTGGGCCTGAACGTGGCCGCCGATGCGTTCTTCTACGCGTCCATGACAGGCATAGAAGGCGGGCTGGTCATCGTGTCTGCCGACGATCCGTCCATGCACAGTTCGCAGAACGAGCAGGACAACCGCAACTTTGGTAAGTTCGCCCGCGTGCCGGTGGTGGAGCCGGTGGACAGCCAGGAGGCGAAAGATTTGGTGGGCGCGGCGCTGGACATCAGCGAGCGGTTTGACACGCCGGTCATGCTGCGCATCACGACACGCATCGCCCATTCCAGCACGCCGGTGGAACTGGGCGAGCGTCGGGAAGGCCCGCCCCCGCTGCCGACCTATCCGCGCAAGTTTGAGAAGTATGTGATGCTGCCGGTGAACGCGCGCAAGCGGCATCCGGTCATTGAGGAGCGCATCCGCAAACTCACGGAGTTCGCGGAGACTTTCCCGTTCAACCGCATTGAGTGGGGCGACCGAAGCCTGGGGATCGTAACGTGCGGCGTGGCCTATCAGTACGCCAAGGAAATCTTCCCCACGGCATCCATCCTGAAGTTGGGGATGACCTACCCGATACCGCCGAAGATGGTGCGGGAGTTCGTGGGGCAGGTGGAGCGGGCCATCGTCCTGGAGGAATTGGATCCCTTCGTGGAGAACGAGATCAAACTGCTGGGCATCTGGGTGGAGGGAAAGTCCATCTTCTCGGGCATTGGCGAGATGGATCCGCGCACGGTTCGCGAGCAGGCCGTCGCAGCGGGCCTGCTGCCCGAGTCGGTGCGGAAGACGTACATCGTGCCCGACGTGGGGAGCCTGCCCGGACGGCCGCCGGTGCTGTGTCCCGGGTGCCCGCATCGGGGGTTCTACGTCATCACGCGGAAACTGAAACTGCCCATCAACGGCGACATCGGGTGCTATACGCTGGGCGCGCTGCCCCCGCTGAATTCCACGGATACGTGCGGGTGCATGGGGGCCAGCATCGGGGTGGCCCACGGCGCCGACAAGGCCGGTTCGCCCGAGCGCAACATCGCTGTGCTGGGCGATTCCACGTTCTTCCACACGGGCATGCCGGCGCTGCTGAACGTGGCCTACAACAAAGGCAAGGCGATTACCGTCGTGCTGGACAACCGCGTAACGGCCATGACCGGCCACCAGGACAACCCGGGCACCGGCCGCACGCTCCAAGGCCAGGAGACGAAGGAGATTGAGTTTGAGCCGCTGCTGCGGGCGCTGGGGATGGATCACGTGCAGACGCTGGACGCCTTTGATCTGCGCGAGGTGGAGCGGGCGCTGCGAGAGGCGCTGAAGCGGGACGAGGCGTCGGCGCTGGTGGTTCGGGGCGAGTGCGCACTGCTGCCCGAGGCGCGCAAGCGGTACGTGCCGTTGCGGGTGGACGAGGAGCGGTGCAACGGGTGCGGGCTGTGCTTCCGGGTCGGCTGCCCGGCCATCGTGAAGCGCCCCGACGGTAAGGCGTCCATTGATGCGCTGCTGTGCACGGGGTGCGAGGTGTGCGCGCAGGTGTGCGGGCGCAAGGCCATCCTGTTCCGGGCGCAGGTTCTGGAGCAGTCGGAGGCTTGACCTCACCCCCTCAATCCCCCGAAGGCGGGCGGGGGGTCTGACCTCACCCCCTCAATCCCCCTCTCCGCCGGCGGAGAGGGGGACGGCCGAAGGCTGGGGGCGAGGTGCGGCAGGCGGACAGAGGGGTGGGAAATCGCAAGCAGTTGCAGGTGATCCAATCAGGGAGGAAGGACTATGAAGAGCGTAGATTTCACTGTCGTCGGTGTGGGCGGTCAGGGCACGCTCCTTGCCAGCGACGTGATCGCGCAGGTTGGGCTTGAGGCTGGCCTGGAAGCCAAGAAGTCGGAAGTGCACGGGATGGCCCAGCGGGGCGGCAGCGTCATCAGCCACGTGCGCTGGAGCGAGAAGGTGTATTCCCCGCTCATCGGCAAGGGCGAGGCCGATTTCCTTGTGGCGTTTGAGAAACTGGAGGCGCTGCGCCACGTGGATTGGCTGAAGCCTGGCGGCGTGGCGCTGGTCAACGATCAGGAGATTCCGCCGGTGGCGGTGAGTTCAGGCGGGGCCGAGTACCCGTCGGACGAGCGGTTTCTGGCCGCGTTCAAGGCGGTTACCGATAGGCTCTACCTTATTCCCAGCCTGAAGGTGGCCCAGGAGGTTGGAAGCGCCCGCGTGAACAACGTGGTGATGCTGGGGGCGCTGTCGACGCTGCTGGATGTGGACGCGGCGGTGTGGCGCGCCGCGATAGAGGAGCGGGTGCCGCCCAAGTACGTGGAGATGAACCTGCGGGCCTTTGATCGGGGGCGCACCCTGATCAAGTAGGGCCTTCCTCGTGTGGCGTCGCGCCCGAAGCCCAGGCGCTACTTCGGCGCCCTGCTTCGGGCGCTTTCGTTTGGCGATCAATCCTGGTGGACGGTGTACTCGCCTTCCACCACTTCGCCTTCGGGGGCAGGCTTCACAGAGGCGCCCCGCAGGCGCGCCATGTGCTCGGCGGCCACGTCCCTGGGGCAGAGGGAGATGAAGGCCTGCAGGCCCAGGGCCAGGAGCGTCAGGTCGTCCAGTTGGCCCACGAAGGGCGTGAGATCGGGCAGGATGTCCAGCGGGAAGATCACGTAGGCGAGCGCGACAGTGGGAACCACGATTTTGGGCCACAGAGGCACGCGCGGGTCGCGGAACAGCCTCCACGCGAGCCGCACCCGATTCCAGAGCGCGGTTACGAATCCGACCTTGTTCTTGGGCGCGTATTCGGACATGCCGATCACCTCCATGCGCATCCAGTATAGTCGTTTCCGTGCGGCGCGCAACATCGGGCGCAAGGGCGCGACAAGGTGCGGTTCTATAAGGTGCGACGCACTTTCGGAAGTGCGTCGCACCTGGACCCATGCCGCGACCAACAGGGTTTGGAGCCAGGTCGCGAAGAGAGTGCGGTTGTCGGCGCGCGGCGCGGCACGTATAATACCGCCGAAGATTCCATCCCACGAGGGCCGCGATGCGAGAACTGGCGGAATGCTTGTTGGACTACTCGGTGGCGCGGCTGCGCGCACTGGCGGCGGCGCGGGGCATAGACCTGCCCACCAACAATCGGGTGCAGGCGGCGCGCTTCCTGGCCGACCAGATGCTGCGCCCTGAATCCGTGGCCGAGGCGCTGGAAATCCTGAACCCCCAGGAGCGCGAGGCGCTGGAGACGGTGCAGGCGGCGGGGGGCAGGGTGCGGGCCGACCCGTTCATGCGGCGATTCGGGGAGATTCGCCCCATGGGCGACGGCAGGCTGATGCTGGAACAACCCTGGCTTGCGCCTGTCAGCGCCACCGAGCGGCTGTGGTTCCTGGGATTTCTCTTCAAGGCGTTCGCCGACTATGCGGACGAGCGCGTGGCGTTTTTGTTCATCCCCTCGGACGTGCTGCCTCTGCTGCCGCCGCCCAGGGCGCAGGCGGGCTTGCCGTTTGAGCCGCGCGACCCGCCTGCACAGGTATGGCGAGCGCTGGATACGGCATCGGTGGACGTGTGCACGTTCCTGGCCTACGTGCAGAACCACCAGCCTCGCTACGTGCGCGGGCGCGGGCTTTCGCCCCAGGATGAGTCGGCGTGGCGGCGGCGCTGGGTTTGGCGGCCCATGTCCCCGCCCCCGTTCGCGACGTTCGTGCCTATGCGTGCGCAGTGGCTGCTTCGCGTCGTCGGGCGGCTGAAGTTGGTGCGCAGGGCAGGCGACCGAATCAGGCCGGCGTCGGATGCGGCGCGAGCCTGGTTGAGCGCGCCCACACCCACACGGCAAAGTCAAATGTGGTCGGCGTGGGTGGCCGACGAAGGCTGGGATGAATTGCGGCGCATCGCGGAGATTCGCTGCGAAGGGAGCGGCTGGAGCCACGACCCCGTGCGCACGCGCCAGCGGCTTCTGGACTTGCTGAAGGGGTGCGAGGCTGGAACTTGGTATTCGCTCAAGCAGGTGGCGCAGACGATCCGCGAGTACGCGCCTGACTTTCAGCGCACGGGCGGCGACTACGAATCCTGGTACATTCGGGATGTGAAAACGGGCCAGTACCTCAGGGGGTTTGAGCACTGGGATGAGGTGGAGGGCCGCCTGATTGCGCAAATTGTCGCAGGGGCGATGCACTACGTGGGCGCGGCGGACCTGGGCCGCGATGCTCAGACGGGCGACGTGCTCTTCGCGCTCACCGAGTGGGGATGGGCGTGGCTGCATGGCGGCGAGGTGGAGCCAGCGGCGGAGTTCGCGCCGATCACGGTTGGGGACGACGGGCGGGTGCGCTGGCCCGCCGACGGGAATCTCCTGCACCGCTTCCAGTTGGAGCGCTTTGCCACGTGGGTGAGCGACGGCGACGGCGCAGTGTACGAGATCAAGCCCGTGTCGCTGGCGCGGATTCTGAGCCAGGGCGTGAACGTGGACGCGGTGGTGAAGTTTATCGCGCAGGCGAGCGCGGGGCAGGCCCCCGAGGGCATCCTGGCGCGCATTCGCGAGTGGGCGATGCGCAGGGGCCGAGCGCGGTTGTCCCGCGCCGTGCTCCTGGAGGCGGACTCGGCAGAGATTCTGGCGGAGATTCGCGCCGACCCGGAGATCGGGCCGCTGTTGGGCCAGACTGTCGGGCCGTCGTGCGTGCGCGTGCCCGAGGCGCATCGGCGGCGGGTTGAGGCGCTTCTGCGCAGCAAGGGGTTTATCGCGTAGGGGGTGCTTGTGGGGCAGGGGTGGCCCCTCACCCTAACCCTCTCCCCGCGGGCGGGGCGAGGGGACGGGCGGCTATGGAAAGCCGCCCTACGCATGCTGACCACCCCTCACCCGAACCCTCTCCCCGCGAGCGGCGCGAGGGGACGGGCTGTCCTTCGCATGGGCAGGCGGCGGACTTCGGAACCGCGCCGTTGCACTCCTACGGGCGGGCGGCGGCGCGGACCGCGTCCAGAAACGCCGCCAACGACATGTCGCCGATTGTGCCGTCCTCCACCGCGTACACGCCCTGCGGCCCACCGAGCACCGCGGCACCTTTCAGGAACAGCACCACCTGCTGGCCATCCTCAAGCGACACGCCGCCGCTCACCGCCTGGGCGATGTCTCCCACCTGGCCCCCCTCCATGCGCAGCACGACCTCGCGCGGCTTGGCGCCCTTCACCGCCTCGCTCACGCGCAGGCGCACCGTGGTGAAAATGGCGGTTCGGTCGGCGTTCCACGCGCTCTCGGACGAGACCACCGTGCCTACCACGATTCGGTCGGCGTCGCGGGCCAGTTGTTCCAGCGACATCATCTCCCGAATCGCCGCGCCGCCGTTCAAGTCCACGGTCAGCGTGGCGGGCCTCTTCGCCGCGCACGCCGCAAGGAGCACTATCAGCAACCCCCATAGCACCAAGCGTGTCTTCATCTTTTCCATCCTTCGGATGCGGCTGTGGTGCACGGACTCTCCCGCCGTTGCGCGAGCCGCTTCCACCCAAAGGACGCTCGGAGCACGCTTCGGGTTCCCGAATCAGCGTTTCTCCTCGCGGGCGTAGGGCAAGCCCAGGGCAGCGGGCGCGCCCACGCGCTTGCGGATGCCTTCCCACCATGTAACGAACACCAGTACTACGATGGTGAAGGCGTAGGGCAGCATGTTGAGAAACGCCGCCGGGATGGTCGTGCCTGCCGCCTGCATGCGGAACTGGACGGCGTTGATGCCGCCGAACAGGATGGCGCCCACCACGGCGCGCACCGGGTCCCATGTGGCGAAGATGACCAGGGCGACGGCGATCCAGCCGCGCCCCGCCGTGAGGCCCTCGGTCCAGCCGGGCGTGTAGGCCAGCGACAGGTGCGCGCCACCCAGCGCGATGAGCATTCCGCCCACGATGGTGTAGAGGTAGCGGATGCCCCTCATGATCGTGGCAGGGTTCCTGGCGGGGGCCCTCTGGGGCCTCATCCCCGCCTTCCTGCGCGCTTTCCTCGGCGTCAACGAGGTCATCACGACCTTGATGATGAACTACATTGCCATCCTGTGGATTGAGTACCTGTTCTACGGCCCCTGGCGCGACCCGAAAGGATACGGCTTTCCGGGCACCGCGCCGTTCCCGCAAGAAGCGTGGTTGGCGCGCTATCCGGGCACGCGCGTGCACCTGGGGCTGGTGTTCGGCCTCGTGGCGGCGGTGGCGCTGTGGCTGGTGCTCACGCGCACGCGATGGGGCTACGAGGTGCGCGTCATCGGCGAGAACCCCAGGGCGGCCCGATACGCGGGCATCAGCCTGTGGCGCAACGTCCTGCTGGTGATGCTCATCAGCGGCGGGCTGGCCGGATTGGCCGGCGTGGGCGAGGTGGCGGGCATCTCCCACCGCCTGCAGAAGGGCCTGACGGTGGGCTACGGCTACACGGCCATCATCGTAGCGTGGATGGGGCAACTGAACCCGTGGGGCGTGGTGCTGGTGGGGATCTTGCTGGCCGGCCTGCTGGTGGGCGGCGACCAGATACAGATCACCATGCGACTGCCCGCGGCGGTGGCCCTGGTGCTCCAGGGAGCCATCCTCTTCTTCATGCTCGGAGGCGTGTTGTTCAACCAGTATCGGCTGAGGGTGGACTGGGGGCCGCGCCGCAGGGCTGCGAAGCCCGCTGCTCCCCCTGCCGTCTCAGGAGGCGAATCATGACCCTTGCGCTCATCACCTCCATCCTGTGGGTTACCATCCGCGCCGGCACCTCGCTGCTGTACGCCACCGTCGGCGAAATCCTCACGGAGCGGGCCGGTATCCTCAACCTGGGCGTGGAAGGCATCATGATCGTCGGCGCGGTTACGGGGTTCGCCGCCGCCTTCCACACCAAACAGGTGTGGGTGGGCGTGGGGGTGGCGATGCTGGCGGGCGCGGCCATGGCGTCCATCCACGCCTTCCTGTCGGTGAGCCTGCGCGCCGAGCAGGTGGTCAGCGGCCTGGCGCTCACCATCTTCGGCACGGGCCTGGCCAACTACCTGGGCCAGCGGCTGGGGCCAGGCGGCGCGCCCCTCGTCGGCATGGTCGGCCCCAAGTTCACGCCCGTGCCCCTGTCGGCCCTGGCCGACGTGCCGCTGCTGGGCAAGTCGGTCTTCAATCAGGACATCCTGACCTACGCCACGTACCTTCTGGTGCCGCTCCTGTGGTTCTTCCTCAATCGGACGCGCCCTGGGTTGCACTTGCGGGCGGTCGGCGAGAACCCCCAGACCGCCGACGCCATGGGTGTCAACGTGACGGGCATCCGCTACCTCTACACCATCGTGGGCGGAATGC